>BLMC01000018.1 GCA_011959805.1 Lachnospiraceae bacterium
ACGCCGATCGATTTGACAGAACGTTTTGTGCGCGGTGATGCATCGCGCAATACAGAAGGCAGTGGACTAGGGCTTGCAATTGCCAAGAGCTTTTCAGAATTGCAAGGAGGTAGGTTCTATGTTGAAATTGACGGAGATTTGTTTAAGGCAGTGTTGGAGTGGGATACATAATCTTTGATTATATTGTCAATTCTATATAAAAGAGTAAAAAAGCTTAGCAATATCTTTTTAAGATATTGCTAAGCTTTTTTATGCACACGGACGTGGAGAGGAACGATTAGCGAAAGCTGTCCGTGCGTTTAGTAATTACAATATTCTTTTGTGCAAAGATTTTACTTATACATGTTGAAAAGGAGTAGGGAAAATGAACATAGAAAAGGATCAGGACAGCAACAAAAAAGAATCAGAGTTTAAGCCATATGTTCCAGCAAAGCAAGCACCTCCCGAACTGACTTTGACATCGGTGGTGATTGGAATCTTGCTGGCAGTTGTATTTGGCGCTGCAAATGCCTATCTGGGACTGCGTGTAGGGATGACAGTATCCGCTTCTATTCCGGCAGCAGTTGTATCGATGGGAGTGCTGCGAATATTGCTGCGCAGAAAATCTATTTTAGAAAGTAATATGGTACAGACCATTGGTTCGGCGGGAGAGTCGCTTGCAGCAGGTGCAATTTTTACAATGCCTGTGTTGTTTTTGTGGGCAAAGGAAGGCGTTAGCAATCGTCCAGGAATGCTTTCTATCTCACTGACAGCTTTGCTTGGTGGGCTACTTGGGGTTCTGTTTATGGTTCCTCTGCGAAACGCATTGATTGTCAAGGAGCATGGTATACTTCCTTATCCTGAAGGGACAGCATGTGCAGAGGTTTTGCTTGCTGGGGAAAAAGGTGGCACGTCTGCGCGGGCAGTTTTTGTTGGAATGGGTATTGCCGCGTTAATTAAGTTTGTCGTGGATGGCTTGAAGGTGGTTCCAAGTACAATTACAATGCGAATTCAGTCGCTTAAAACAGAGTTTTCTACGGAGATTTATCCAGCACTTGTGGGGGTAGGGTACATCTGTGGGGCAAAGATTTCCTCTTATCTTTTTGCGGGTGGCATTTTAGGTTGGTTTGTGTTAATACCAGCGATTGTGGCATTTGGTGAGGAGACAATTCTTTATCCCGGAACAGAACCGATTGTACAAATATTTTTGGAGGGGGGACCTAATGCGATTTGGAGTAATTATATTCGTTATATTGGTGCAGGTGCGGTCGCTGCAGGTGGCATTATCAGTTTAATAAAATCCCTTCCGTTAATTGCCACAACTTTTCGGGATACTATGAAGGGATTAAAAGGTAACAGTGCAGATGGTGAGTCCAGAACAGAGCGCACAGCGCTGGATATTAATATGAAATTTGTTCTTGGTGCAATTGTATTAATTATCTTAGCAATCGCTATTTTTCCGGATATTCCAGTTTCCTTTTTGGGAGCGCTGTTAATTGCGGTGTTTGGTTTTTTCTTCTCCGCAGTGTCTTCAAGAATGGTGGGGCTTGTAGGAGGGAGCAACAATCCAGTTTCTGGCATGGCGATTGCGACACTTTTGTTTGCGACAATGGTACTCAAATCAGCAGGTGATAGCGGAGTACATGGTATGACAGGCGCAATTGCAATTGGCTCTATTATTTGTATTATCGCTGCAATGTCAGGCGACACATCACAGGATTTAAAGACAGGGTATATCTTGGGAGCAACTCCAAAACGGCAGCAACTTGGAGAGTTGATTGGAGCATCCGTCTCAGCGGTCACCATTGGAGGTGTGATGCTTCTTTTGGATTCCGCTTGGGGGTTTGGCTCTACAGAACTTTCCGCGCCACAAGCAACTTTGATGAAAATGATTGTGGAAGGTGTGATGGACGGAAATTTGCCGTGGACGCTTGTGTGGATAGGGGTTTTTATTGCGGTTGTCATTGAAATATTTGGGGTTCCGGTACTTCCAGTAGCAATTGGATTGTATTTACCATTGAAGCTTTCTGTTCCTATTATGGCAGGCGGTTTGGTGCGGTATGCAGTAATCAAAAAAACTGCAAATACAGCAAAGGAAAGTGAGGCCGGAAGTGGTATTTTATTTTGCTCTGGATTAATTGCAGGAGAAGGGCTTGTTGGGATTTTGTTAGCAGTGCTTTCTGTTGTCGGAGTGGCAGATGTCATTGATTTGTCGACAGTTTTTAATACAGGGATTGTCGGTGGGTTGATAATGCTCATATTAGCGGTAATTGCTGTATTATACTTTGGAATACTGAAAAACAGTAGCATTTCGTAAGAAACAAAAGCAGTATGCTCAAAAAATGTGCGTATTTAACCTTAAAAATAGTCAGAAATACTAAAATATAAGAATAAAAAAAGACATATTGCTGAATGTTTCGCGAAAGTTCGCGAATGTATTGACTTTTTGCTATTTTTAACGGTATATTTAATTTAATTATATTTTAAGAAATGTAATAAAATTAAACGCAGCTCCAGTTTCCCATAGAACTAGAGTTTGCAAAAGAAAGGAAGGAAAAATTATGGAAAAAACAAACAAATTCTGTAGAAAGAAACGCAACGTAGCAAAAAGTATTCTCAGTCTAATCTTAGTTTTTGCTATGGTCATTTCCAATGTACAGATAGCGCCGGAAGCGTTTTCCACTGTATGGGCAGCGGAAAATGAGACAACGGAGACGAGTGAAGTCAGTGAAAGCAGCACACAAATTGCAGAGACAGATACAGAGCAGGATGAAGCTGGCCAAACGAGTGAGAGCAGTGGAGATGATAAGAATACTGGAACAGATGAGACACAAAAATCAACTCAAGAAAGTGAAGTAGAAAGTTCTTCTCAGGATGAATCCGCTACGTCTGAAGAAACTGTTGAGACACAGACCGTCGAGACAGAGATAGAAACACAGACAGAGCAGGAAAGCAAAACTGAAGAGACAAGTACAACAGAAATTAGTACAGAAAGCACTGAAACTTTGGAATCTTCAGAAAGTGTAGAGACAGAACAGACAACTGAAGAAACAGAACAGACAACCGAAGAGACAGGCATTGAAAAGAACGAAGGAGAAAGCGATCCCATCGAGGAACAGGTGGAGGTGATTCTACATTTTAGGAATTCCCTTGGATGGGATGAGGTTGCGGCATTTTTTGGAAAACACAATGGAACAGATTGGGATGGAGATGCGCTTAGTGGATCATGGCCAGGAAAAGGTGATCTTGTAGAAGACGAAAATGGATATTATACAATATCGCAAAAGATTTCCAAAACAAGCGGATTTGTAATTATTTTTAACAACAATAATAATAAAAAGCAAACTACGGATATTATTATTTCATCAGAAGATTTTCAGAGCGATACCTATGAACGATGGATATGGTTAGTAAATGGAGTGTCCAAGTGGGAGGGAGATACTGAAAAATATTTTGCTCAAGCAGCTACATCAAAAGATATTGAGGTTGTCAGCCCAGAGATTGATGCTGATAAGAAAGTATCCTTTCGCTACTTAAATGATTTTGCAAAATCAGTAAAAGTAGCAATGGGGACAAAGGGACTCGAATCTACTCCTGATGATTGGAAACAATATGAAATGAGTAAGGATGCAAATGGCGTCTTTACCTATACAACAGATATTACATTAACAGCAGGCGAATATCCATATAAGTTTATCGTAGATGGAAATTGGATTCGTGATCCAAACAATGAATCATTTACGGATGATAATGACAAAAATAGTGTCTTTACGATTGAAGGAGAAGACCCAAACAAAATTGTAAGCCCTGAAGTCAACGGAAATAAAGTAACTTTCCGCTATAAAAACAGCGAGGCAAACAATGTATATGTGCGCGGACTTTTAATAAGTGATTGGGCAATTACAGAAGATTATAAGATGCAGAAAGACGAGGAAACTGGTGTTCATACACTGGAAGTTGAACTGCCTCATGGAAAACATGAATATAAATTTTTCTACAAAGACGCTGATGGAAAAGATTGTTGGGTACCTGACCCAAATGGTGTTCAAGTAGGTGGAAGTGACAGCAATAGTTATGTCTTTGTAACAGGAAGCAAAGAGTACGAATATACTATTCACTACTACAATCCAGAAGCAGATATCCCAACAACAGCAGAGGGACCAGATTTACATATTTGGGGTAAGTGTTCGGAGGATTTGGTAGGAGATTATAAGTTTACAGAGATTACAAAGGACCCCAAAGCAGAAGGAAAAACATGGCTGACAATGAAAGTGACACTTCCTTATCCGCATTTGAATGTGATTGCACGACCAAACGGCGATTGGGAAGAACAGGATAATGAGTACACATATGAAGTTCAAAGTGGCGATAAAGTAGAATTGTGGTATGTATACAAGAAGGGTATTTATGATAAAAATCCATTCCTTGCATCTTATGAATATACGATTCATTATTTTAACCCTGATGTTCCTGATCAGTCCAGCAATCAGTCTGATTTATACATATGGGAACCTGGTACCAGTAATCCTGGCGGGGTATTTCCATTTGATGGAGGTCTGACTTATGATAACGATAATGATATTACATGGCTGACAGCTAAAGTTGGTGTTCCTTATACAAATATAGGCATTATTGGGAAACCATATGCTGGAGAAGAAAATTGGGAAGATAAGGACAATGACAGAACATATCAATTAAGGGGTGAAGCAAAAGAGGCAGAACTTTGGTATATTCACGGAGTAGGTGTTTATGACAAGAAGCCAAATCTAAATTTGGAATCAATAGAAGTTTTTTTACAATTGGATTCTATGAATTATACACAGAACAATGTACTTACCATCATTGCAAATGGTGTTGAGAATTCTGATGTGTTGATAAAGAGTGCCTATGTGGACGCCTCTGAATTGGGTATTAGCGATAAACTTGTGATTTCGCCAGAATTGCTCGCAGTATCGCTGTCAGTAAGAGATACCATAGAAGCAGGAACGTATGAACTGCCAGTTATAGTCACAGATATTCGTGGAAATCAGTTGGAGGCAACGACTACTGTGACCATTATAGACAAAGCAGAAAATCAGAATGATTTTGACTGGGATGAGGCTGTGATTTACTTTATGGTAACAGACCGATTCTTTGACGGCAATGAGGGCAACAATACTGCAAATGGTACAGATGGTAATTATAATACTTATGGAAAAGATAATCAGGGATTATATCACGGCGGTGATTTTGCTGGTGTGACCGAGAAGTTGGATTACTTAAAAGAATTGGGAGTCAATACCATATGGATTACGCCAATTGTAGAGAATGTAAAGGGTGTTACTGTTGGCGGAGAAGGCAAGGATAAGGTGCCATACTATGCCGGATATCACGGCTATTGGGCAAGTGATTTCACTAAGTTAAATCCTGCGCTTGGTACAGAGAAAGAATTTGAAACGTTAATTAATACTGCCCATAAAAAGGGTATGAAGATTATGGTTGACGTTGTGGTAAATCATGCAGGATATGGCATGGAAGGTACCGATAAGTTTGCCGGTATGCTAAGGGACAGCAAGGACGTGGTGGAATCAGACCATGAACTTGGCGGATATCAGGCGGGATTACCCGACTTTCTCACAGAAATTCCTGAAGTTAGAAATCAGATTATTAAATGGCAAGTAGACTGGGCAAAGAAAGGTGTGGATTATTTCCGCGTAGACACAGTACAACATGTAGACAGCACGACATGGATGGCATTTAAGAATGCGCTGACAGAAGCCAATCCAAATTTCAAAATGATTGGTGAGTATTTTGGTGCAGGATATAATACTGCAAACGGTGGCAGGTTGGGAAGTGGACAAATGGATTCCTTACTTGACTTTAATTTTAATGAGTGGGCAACGGATTTTGTAAAAGGTGATATTTCATCAGTAGAAACCAATCTAAAAAACCGAAATGAAGCACTCAATAATACCTATCTGACAGGACAGTTTCTAAGCAGCCATGACGAGAATGGATTTAAACAGGAACTAATTAACAAGGGTTGGAGTGCAGACGCGGCAGCGGCAGCTTCCTACGTAGCAGCAACACTTCAGATTACAGCAAAAGGTCAGCCAGTGATATATTATGGCGAGGAGATTGGATTGTCTGGAAATAATGATTATCCCTATCAGACAAACCGATATGATTTTAACTGGAATGAGCTGGAAAAACAAAAATCGCAGGAAAGTAGTATTTATAATCACTACAAGAAAATGCTTAAAATCCGAGATGATTATTCTGAAGTATTTGCAAAGGGTGACAGACAGGTTGTAACACAGTCCAACGCAAATGGGTATGATATTGTTTCCAGAAGTTATGAGGACACAACACTTTATGTTGGAATGAATATCAAATCAGAGGCACAGACTTTAAAGTTTTCTGTGGACAAGGGCGTTACAGGCTACAAGGATTTGTACAGCGACAAAGTGTATCCGGTTGCAGCAGATAATACAATTGAGATAACAATTCCGGCAGCAGCAAGTGGCGGTACAGTTGTATTAGTGGCGGATTCTTATAAGGTAGGTTTGCTTGACCCTGAAATGACAATTGCAAGGGGAAGAGAATCAGCGCTGCCATTACAATTAGCAAAGCTGTCAGAGGAAGGTGTAAAGACTTTTGTAGATGTAACTTATTCTATGACATCTGTTGAAGGCGTGACACTTGACGACAAAAATAAAACGATAAAAGTTGCAGAAACATTTACAGGAAAGACAATTGAGTTGACTGCAACCGCAGGCAGTGACACAATAACATTTTTGATTAAGGTGGTAGAAGACAAAAACGAAATCACATTAAGGCTGCATTACAACAGACCTGACCAAAATTATGCAGGTTGGAATGTTTGGGCATGGGGCCATCAAAAAGATGCAGAAGTGGTTCAATTTACTTCTGATGATGAGGCTGGCGGAAAAGTAGCGGAAATCAAACTGGTAGAAGGGCGTAAAATCAGTACAATGAACTATATTATTCGCAAGAGTATTGATGGTAACGACTGGGCAGAAAAAGACCCAGGAATGGATTGCTATATTGATCTTTCCGATGTTCTTTCTGGTACTGTGGATTACTATGCGCAGTCTGGTCAATTCCCTGGAACCAGAGTGCTGGGGGATGATGTATTGACTGGTGCGAAAATTCGCTCTGCTACATATGACAGCACTAGAAATATAGTTAAGGTTGTCACAGGAGTTCCTATTATAGGCTCTCTTGATGGAATATTTGTACTAAAAACAAAACCAGAAAATAAAGAGGAAGAAGAAATAATCATTCCCATTACAGAGGTAAAACTTGTCAATGCAGAGAAAAATATATATGAATTAAGTCTTGAAGTGGATTTATCAAGCGCGGACGCAATGCAGAAAAAATATGTTCTTGCATATGATGGTTATGATTATGAGGTGACAGTATCGAATGATTATTCTTCTGATGAGTTTGAAAGTCGATACACTTATACAGGAAATGACCTTGGTGCAACATGGACTAGCAGCAAGACAACATTTAAGGTATGGGCACCTACAGCAGCAAAAGTACAGGTAAATCTGTATGAATCTGGAACAGAAAAAACAGAAGACTTAATTAAGACCTTAGACATGACAAAGGGCGAACAAGGTGTGTGGTTCGTGTCAGAAGAAGGAGACTTGAATGGTACGTATTATACGTACAGCGTTACGGTAAATGGAATAACAACTGAAGCTTGTGACCCTTACGCAAAGACAACAGGTGTAAACGGTAATAGAGCAATGGTTATCAATATGAACGCTACCAATCCAGCAGGATGGGCAGGTGATCGTGGACCAAACGCAGGTATGAGCTACACCGATTCCATTATTTATGAGTTGCATGTCAGGGACTTCTCAATTGATGAATCTTCGGGAATTTCGGAGAAAAACAAAGGAAAGTTCTTAGGGCTTACAGAAACAGGAACCAAAAATAAGAATGGACAGACCACAGGTCTGGATTATTTGACAGACTTGGGTGTGACACACATTCATCTGTTGCCTTCATATGATTATGCGACGGTGGATGAGACAAAGCTGGATACACCACAGTACAACTGGGGATATGACCCCAAAAATTACAATGTGCCCGAAGGGTCTTATTCGACAGATCCTTATAATGGTGCAGTTCGTGTAAAAGAAATGAAACAGATGGTAAAAACACTGCATGACAATAATATTAACGTAATTATGGATGTGGTGTACAACCATGTATATGATGCAGATAAATTTAGTTTTAACCAAATTGTACCCAAGTATTTTTCAAGAACGACGGAGAATGGTGGATATTCAAACGGTTCTGGATGCGGCAATGATACAGCATCTGAGCGCGCAATGGTAAGGAAATACATTGTGGATTCTGTAAATTATTGGGCAGATGAATATCATATCGACGGTTTCCGCTTTGACTTAGTAGGATTACTTGATACAGAAACAATTAACGAAGTGGTTAATACTGTACATGAGAAGCATCCTGATGTTGTATTCTATGGCGAAGGTTGGACAATGAATACAGAAGTCAGCAAAGACAACATTACAATGGCAACACAGACAAACTCAGCAAAAACGCCTAAATTTGCGTATTTTAGTGATACCATTCGCAATTTGTTAAAAGGAGATACTTTTAGTGAGACTTCCGTCGGATTTATTTCTGGTGCAACAGGGAAGGAAGATGACCTAGCCAAATGCTTTACAGCAACTCCTGACTGGTGTAAGAGTCCAACACAGACAATTAATTATGCGTCTTGTCATGACAATTATTCGCTTATGGATAAGTTGTATGTATCAAGGAACGATGCAAGTCGCGAAGATTTAGTGCGCATGAACAATCTCGCGGCAGTAATTTACATGACAGCAGAAGGAATTCCTTTGATTCATGCAGGTGAGGAGCTGTTAAGGGAAAAGATAGATGAGAATGGAAAACGTGTGGAGAACAGTTACAACGCATCTGACCTTGTAAACAGTATTAAATGGAGTAATCTTGACCAAGAGGAGTATCGAAATGTAAGAGATTACTATAAGGGATTAATTGCATTTCGTAAAAACCATGCTGCACTGCGTCTGACATCAGCGCGTGATGTCAGTGCCAATGTAAAATACAAGAAGATTAGCGATCAGGTAGTTCTGTTCACAATTAACGGTAAGGACAGAGTACAAGGAGAAGTTTCTGATGGTATTGTGCTGATTTTTAATGCATCGACTTCTGAAAAAGAGATTAATTTATACAACAATAGTGGTATTACAAAAGGAGATTGGAATGTCTGCATCGATGATAAGAAAGCCGGCATTGAAACACTTTATACGATTAAAGATGGCAAAGTAACTGTAGCACCAATCTCTGCAATGGTTCTTGTAAAAGGAGAAGGTACGGATAACGATTCCATTTACGGTGATAATGAACAGCAAAAAATTGATCATCTCAGAGGCGAACTTCAAGATTTGATTGCTGCATATGAGCAATTGCAGAAGGCAGACTATACAAATGAGAGCTGGGCAGTCTTTACAGGTGCTCTGGAAGCGGCAAGGAAGGCAACAGCAGACCAGGCAGCAACACTTAGCACCTTGGGAAAAGCAAAAGAAAGTTTAATAACTGCTTATAATGCTTTGAAAGTGCCAGAAGGCAAAGTGGATAAAGAAAAGCTAAGAGTATTAATAGCGGTATGTCAAGCAGTTGTAAATCAGGACTATACAGTCGAAACTTGGACAGCATTTGAAATAGCATTAGAGGCTGCAAAGAAGGCTTTGGAAGCACAGGATGTTAAGCAGGAAGATGTAAACAAGGTATATAACAAGTTGGAATCTGCTTATAATGGGCTTACAAAACAGAAACCTGACTTAACAGAATTAAAGAATCTGATTGCAGAATATGAGAAACTGGAAAAAGGCAGTTACACAGACGAGAGCTGGGCAACGTTTACAGAAGCGTTGAAAACAGCAAAGGCAATTATTATAAAACCAGATGCTGGACAGAGCGAAGTAGACAGCGCAGTAGAAAATTTAGGCACAGCTTATAAAGAACTGAAAGTAATAGAAGGTGCTGTAGACACTGAAAAGTTAAGAGCACTGGTTTCCAGATGTAAAGAGATTCGTGCAAAAGGACAGGGGAACTATACGGACGAAAGTTGGGCAATGTTTACAAGTTTACTGAAGGGAGCTGAAGCTGTTTTATGGAAACAAAATGTCAAGCAGAATGAAATTGACGAGGCATATAAAAAGTTAAATGATGCGCGCAATAACCTTTCAGAGATTCATAAAGGACTTTGGATAAAGTGGGATAAGAAATCTGGATTAAAGCTTGGCCAAGATGGAGAGTACCATATTACCTATACTGGCAAGGCACTTAAGCCAGCAATTCTGGTATTTGATAGAGAGACACAATTAAAGGAAAAAACAGATTATACAGTAAGTTATAGAAATAATACAAATGCCAGCAATCAGGCGCAAGTGATTATTAAGGGCAAGGGAAATTATTCATTGTCGCGCACAATAAACTTTACAATCGACAAAGTGGATATCAAAGACCTTGATATAGCAGACTTGTACACCCCTATAACAGCAACAAATAGTAAACAGATTGTACCAAAACCAGTAGTGAAGTATAATGGCAAAACGCTGAAACTCAATAAAGACTATACGGCCTCTTATGAAAACGCTGGTGATGGAATAAACATAGGTGCATATACTGTAAACTTGGTTGCAGATCAAAACAGTATAAATTTTGAGGGTAAGACTACTATTAAGATGATACTTGTAGATAAGGCAAGTGTAACCTTAATGAGTAAGGCAACAATCAAAAAGATTCCAGCACAGAATTACAAAAATGGAGAAGTAATAAAGCCTGACATTATAGTCACTTACAAAGGTCAAACGCTCAAAGAGGGTACACACTATAACGTGGAATATGACAAAGCTCATACCCAAGCTGGGGAGACGGCAACTATAACAATCAAGGGAATTCTTGGCACAGATTTTAAGAGCGGATTTGCGGGAGAGAAGACAGTTTCGTTTAAGATTAATGGAACACCGCTAAAAGCAAATATGGTATCTTTCCAGGATGAAAGCGTTGCAAAAGTAGGTCTAGTTTATACAGGAATGCCACAACAACCAGCAATAAAAGTTAATACACCAGATGCAGGAAAGTATAAAATAGAATATCAGAACAATATTAATGCTGGCAAAGCAACAGTAATTGTAACCGGCAGAAATGGGTATTCAGGAACGGTAAAGAAAACTTTTAAGATAACACCGTTTGATATTGCTACGAATTTCGAAAATAATTTTACATATGCATCGGAAATATCTATTCCTTATGCAAAAGGTGGTGCGAAGCTTTCTGACAACGATATAATGGCATGTTTTAATGTAAAAAAAGGCAATGGTTCTTCTGTGAGAGTAGACCAACTAGCGCAAGGAAAAGACTTTACCTTAACTTATAAGAAGAATACAACAGCAAAGTCACCAGATGCCAAGTTTAGTATTAAAGGCAAAGGTAATTTTAAAGGAACCATTAAGGACATTCCTTTTGAAATCACACAGCAGAATCTGAGTCAATTGCAGATTACAACAGCAGACTTAATAGACACAAAAGCAAAGAACTATAATAAAGTCATTCCTGTAATTACGGATTTGAATGGTAAAAAACTTAAAAATAAGACAGATTTTGCAGTGGTTAATTATGCTTACGGAGACAATCAGACTTCTGGAAATCCAGTTGCAGGAACAACAGTTACCATCACAGTAGAGGGAACAGGTGTTAATTATACGACCGAAAAGATTACAACAGAGTTTAGAGTGATTGCTAAGGATAAAGATATTGCAAAGGCAACGATAAAGATAAATAATGGTAATCCATATATTTATACTGGAAATGCAATCGAACCCAATAAAAATGATATTGACATTTGTTTTAATGGAGGATCCCCTCTAAAGGAAAATGATTATGAAATCATTAGTTACACCAACAATATAAAAAAAGGTACTGCAAAACTGACTATACATGGTCTTGGTGAGTACGGTGGAACAAAAACAGTAACTTATAAAATAATAGCACAACCAATGAGCTGACAACCGAGTAGGGAAGATTTTCCCTACTTGCGCGCCGGGCATCCGTCAGCTTCTGCTGGCAAATTTCACTTAGACACCCGTGTGCATAATAAGCCCCATACCAGATTTCTTTCCGGTATGGGGTTTACTACAAAATGTTTCCACTTGTGTAGCTACATTGTAATACAGGTTTATGTGCAATTTATTGTACTGTGAATAAATTGGTTAGTAGAAAATGGCTGCATTCGCGGACTTAAAAATGCAATAACACGATTTTGGCAAATGAAAAAGTCGGTTGTAAAGTAATTTAACTGTATAAGTAGAAAATTTTTTCTGCTAAGTGTATTTTGGCGAAAAAGAAAGGAGAACAATATGGAACAGCGAAGAAACAGAAAGCGTAAAATAGGAAACCGTTTGTTTAGCCTAATGCTGGCACTTGCCTTGGCTATGTCCAACATACAAATTACGTCAGGTATAAATTCGACTGTATGGGCGGCAGAAAATTCTGTGACTGAAACAGCAGAACAAAGAAAGGACAAGTCTACAGACACCTTTGATGAGCCTGAGACATCTGAAAGGGAACCAAGTAAAATTGCGCAGAGCAGTGAAATAGATTCTAATAACGAATCAGAAGAAACAGAAGATACGGCTTCTGAAACAAGTGAGCACAAAGAAACAGAAAGTTCCGAGACAAAAGAGAACAACACACAAGGAACAATAGAAACAGATGAAGACGAACAGACAGAGAAAACTACAGAATCTAACAGTAGCGAGGAGATAGAAGAAGACAGTCAAATAGAGGAAACAACAGAGACTCTTGAAGCAAACACAACAGAAGAGGAAGAGACTACAGAGGAAGTAGACAGCAAACTACTAAATGAAGACGACGAGAGCAATTCAGAAGATAGTAATGTCAGTGAACAGGTAACGATAATAGTTCACTTTAAGAAACCGGATAGTTGGTCACAAGTAGCAGCATTTTATGGAAATAAGGATGATAACCCAGATTGGGAATTGCTTTGTGAGAATAAAAATTGGCCTGGAGATGAGATTACAAAAGATAATGACGGGTATTATACATTAGAAGTAAAAAAGAATGCAGGTAAAGATTTTGCACTTGTTTTGAATAATAATGATACAGAAAATGAATTAAAAACAACAGATATTATAGTTGATACATCCTATTTTAAAGGATTTGATACATATGACTTCTGGGTATGGATGGACAATAATAATACGATAACTTATAAAAGTCCAGAAGTTATAGGTAATACAGTAACTTTTCGCTATAAAAATGAGAATGCAAGTGATGTTCATGTATTAGGTTTGGAGGGTGACTGGGCTGCTTCTGACACTAATTTAATGCAAAAGAATGAAGAAACAGGTATCCATACACTTACGATTGATTTACCACAAAACATACATGAATATAGATTTAAGTGGGGAGACAATAATTGGGATGGAGATTCCGGGAATCCATTTCCGCGTTCGGGAGATAATAATGTTTTTTATGTGCCAGGTGCAAATAATTACAAATATACAATCCACTATTATAATCCAAAAGAAGAATCTGGAAAAACTCCTGACTTACATCTATGGGATAAAAGTATAGAGAAAGCATATATATATCCAGCAGCAAATAAGGACCGTACTTTTGATAGTTCTAAGACAGATGCGGAGGGCAGAAAATGGTATACAACTACATTTTCAGTTCCTTATCAACATCTTGGATTTATGGGTAGAGTGAACACAGGTTCATATACAGACGGACAAGATGATGAAGATAGAGAATACACAATTGAAAATGGTAATGAAGTAGAACTTTGGTATGTTCATGGAGATGGCATCTACGAGGAAAATCCCTATGCAGTTCCTGAAGGTTTAAATCCACCCAAACTTACCGTTGTAAAAGGCACAACTGCAACGTTACCATCAAAACTGACAAAAGGCTCAGAGGATGGGACAACCACAGATGTAGATGTTACCTACACAATGGCAGAAGTTGCTGGAGTAACCTTAGATGATACCAAAAAACAAATTACAGTCACAAAGAATTTTACTGGAACATCTGTTGAACTGACAGCGACAGAAACAAATGGAACTGCAACAGTAACTTTTGAAATCAAGGTCGTTGAAGACAAAAACCAAATCACAATAAAACTGCACTATTCCAGACCAAATGGAGATTATGAGAACTGGAATGTTTGGGCATGGTCCGAAGGAGCAGAAGGGCAGGATGGCGCACGATACGATTTTAAAGAAGTAAACGGTGAAAAGGTAGCTACAATTACTTTAGATGGTCGCAAGAATAGCAAACTTGGTTATATTGTCCGCAAAAGTGAAGATGAGAATGACTGGGTAGAAAAAGATCCAAATAAAGAGTTAGATCGTTTTATCGATTTGTCAGAAATCTTGTCAGGTACAGTTGATTGTTATATAGAATCAGGCAAAGATGCCGTTCGCGAAGAATTGGCGGAGGATATTTTAAAGGGCATTAAAATCTGTTCTATAGAACTTGACAAGGAAAATAATCGTATTAAAGTTGTTACCGGAAATCCGATTGACGGAGCTGATTTACAAAAGGCATTTGCGATAAAGCTTGCAGATGGCACTGAAGTTGCCATCAACAAAGTAACAGCAGAATCAAACCAAAATGAATATACACTTGAACCAACAGAAAATTTAGCAGCAATTGACATGCTATTAACCAACAAGTTCTATACAATTTCCTTTGATGGATATGATTATAAATTACCAGTTGGAGAAGCGCGTATCTTATATTCTTCCAAAGAATTTGAAGATGCATTTACCTATACAGGAAATGACCTTGGCGCAACATGGACAAAGGAAAAGACCACATTTAAGGTATGGGCGCCTACTGCAAACAAAGTGGAAGTAAAATTATATACTGACGGAGAAGTCGACAAAGGATCTTTAAAACAGACAATTCCTATGACAAAAGGTGATAAAGGAGTCTGGTTAGCAGAACAGACAGGCGACTTAAATGGTACTTACTATACTTACGCAGTAACAATTGATGGAGAAACAACAGAAGCTTGTGACCCGTATGCCAGAACCACCGGCGTAAATGGAAACCGCGCAATGGTACTAGATTTGGATGCAACTGATCCTGAAGGCTGGGCAGAGGATGTTGGTCCTAATCAGGGAATGGATTATACGGATTCAGTTATTTATGAATTGCATGTAAGAGATTTTTCTATCGATGCATCTTCTGGTATTTCTGACAAAAATAAAGGAAAATTCTTAGGATTGACAGAAAAAGGCACAACGAATGCAACTGGACAGACAACGGGATTGGACTATCTAAAAGATTTAGGCGTGACACATATCCATCTGCTGCCTTCCTATGATTATGCGACAGTTGATGAGACAAAGTTGGATACACCACAGTATAATTGGGGATATGACCCTAAAAATTACAATGTGCCCGAAGGTTCCTATTCGACAGACCCTTATCGTGGCGATGTGCGTGTAAAAGAAATGAAACAGATGGTAAAGGTATTACATGATAACAATATTAATGTGATTATGGACGTTGTATATAACCATGTATACGATGCAGATAAATTCTGTTTTAACCAGATTGTGCCACAGTATTTTTCAAGAACAAAAAAAGATGGAAGTTATTCTAACGGTTCTGGATGTGGTAACGATACAGCTTCCGAACGCGCAATGGTAAAGAAATATATTGTGGATTCTGTAAATTATTGGGCGGACGAGTATCATATAGACGGATTCCGATTTGATTTGGTAGGTCTTCTCGATACAGAAACGATTAACGAAGTGGTAGAGACTGTTCATAAAAAGCACCCCAATGCAGTATTTTATGGGGAAGGCTGGGATATGAGCACAGAGATGAGTAAAGATGGATATACGATGGCAACACAGGGAAATGCATCTAAAACACCACAGTTTGCTTATTTTAGTGACACCATTCGCGATTTGTTAAAAGGAGGCAATAATGAAACAGACTTAGGTTTTGTCTCTGGTCTGACAGGACAGGAAGAACCTATGGCAAACTGCTTCCGCGCGCTTGCATGGTGGAGTTCTAATCCTACCCAAATTGTGAACTATGCTTCTTGCCATGATAATTATACATTAAAAGATAAATTAGATGCGACGGCAGGTAAAACAAATTCACAGGCAGATGTTATTAAGATGAATAACCTTGCGGCAGCAATTTATCTGACAGCGGAAGGAATTCCCTTAATTCATGCTGGCGAGGAAATTTTAAGGGAGAAAAAAGATCAAGATGGAAAGATTGATCATAACAGCTACAAGTCATCTGATGCAATCAATAGTATTAAGTGGGCAAATCTCAACAAAGAAGAATATCGACAGACAAGAGATTACTATAAGGGATTGATTGCATTTAGAAAAAATCATGCCGCACTCCGCTTGACAACGGCGGAAGCTGTAGCAGAAAATGTTCAATATCATTGGATTACAAATGAAGTGATTATGTTTGTAATCAATGGAAAAGAATCGGTTGCCGGAGAGATTTCAGATGGAATTGTTATTATCTTTAATGCAACAAATTCTAAGAAATCTGTTGACTTGTTCTTAAAAGATAAAAACGGAAATAATGTTTATGGCATTGCACAAGGGACATGGAATGTCTGCGTAAACGACGAAAAAGCGGGTACAGAAATATTAGATACGATAACGGATGGCAAAGTCGAAGTTGCGCCGATATCAGCGATGATATTGGTTAAAGGAGAAGTGGAAGATATCCTGATTCAGAGACAGAAACTACAAAGCTTGATTGAAAACTGCCAGATAATATTAAATCAGGGACAGGGTACTTACACAGACGAAAGATGGAAAGCATTTACAGATGCATTAAAGGATGCAAAAGCAGTTTTAAACAATACAGAGGCATCTTTGACAGATATTAACAATGCATATGACAAATTAGAAAAAGCGCAGAAAGGACTTGAAGAATCAGGCAGTATACCTGTTGACAAGCAGAAACTACAACTTTTAATTAAAGATTGCCAGGCAGTGCTAAGTCAGGGACAAAATAATTACACAGATGAGAGCTGGCAAGCCTTTCAGACAATATTAGAATTAGCGAATGCTGTTCTAAATAAAACAGATGCAACACAGGATGAAGTGAACATAGCAATTGCCGATTTGCAAAAGGCTTTGGATGGTTTAACAGTCCCAGAAGGTGTTGTTGACACTGGAAAATTAAAAGCCTTGATTGACACCTGCAAAACAATATTTGCACAAGGGCAGGCAAATTACACAGATGAGAGCTGGCAAGCCTTTACAGATGCATTGAACGAAGCACAAGCAGTTCTTGAAAATGCAAATGCAACACAGACAGAGATTGACAATGTACGCAAAAAATTGGAGACAGCACGCGATACACTCACCAACAAAAAGCCTAATACAGAAGCGTTAGAAGCACTGATATTAGAGTGTGACAAGGTGGAGAAAGGGAATTACACCGATGAAAGTTGGAAAGTATTTGCGGATGCATTCAATGCTGCAAAAGCAGTGGCAGAAAATCCAGATGCGACACAGGAAGAAATTGATAATGCAGAGCAGAAGTTAAGAACGGCTTACGATGGTCTAAAAGTTCCAGAAGGAATGATTGATAAAGGAAAGTTGAAGGCACTTGTTGACACTTGCAAAGAACTACTAAATAAGGGGCAGGGTAGCTTTACAGAGGAAAGCTGGAAAGTGTTCACTGTTGCGTTAGAAGAAGCAGAAGCAGTTTTGGCAGACCAAAATGCAACCCAGATAATGGTTGATGATGCAAGAAACAAACTAGAATCTGCACAGGACAATCTTACCAGTGTAGCATTAGAAGTAGAAGCTTTAAAATCACTGATAAAAGAGTACGAAAAACTGACAGAAGAAACCTATACAAAAGAAAGCTGGAACGTATTTGCCGATGCGTTAGATGTAGCAAAAGCAATAACAAGCAAACCAGATGTAACGCTGGATGAGGTAAGGAAAGCGACAGATGATCTTCGCAAAGCTTTCAAGGGATTGACGAAAGTAAAAGAAGGACTTTGGAGCATATGGGCAGCAGATACAGGTTTAACACTGGATGAACAAGGAAACTATCATATTCCGTACACTGGGAAGGCAATAAAACCTGCAATATTGGTTTACGATGGAAATACCTTGCTGCGAGAAAAGACAGACTACACGATAACTTACCAGAATAATACAAACGCAGGACCAGCGTCAGTTCTCATTAAGGGAAAAGGAAATTATTCCAAGGAGCACAGAAAGAACTTTATTATTGATGCAATTGATTTCGATTCACTGGATATTGCTGATTTGTATGCGGCTGTCGCTTCTAATAATGTAAAGCAGATCGCGCCCAAACCAGTGGTAAAATATAACGGAAAGACATTAAGGTTAAACAAGGATTATGCAGTAAAATATGAGAATCCGCAAACAGATGGTAAGGAACTGGGTGCTTATAATGTAATTGTCACAGCAAAATCTTCAAACTTTATAAATAGCAAGACAATTCGCATGACGCTTGTCGATAAGAATAGCGTGCGCCTGATGAGTAAGACAAGTATTGGTAAAATTGCAAAAGAGGATACCCAATATGAGTTCGATGAAACAACGCGCAAGGGTAAAGTGCTTATGCCAATACTTACAGTCAAATATGGGAAAGATACATTAAAACTGCAAACAGATAAAAAGGATCCAACAACCGGAGATTATACTGTTATATATGATGAAGTGCACACCGAAGCAGGCGAGACTGCGACAATTACAGTCCGTGGAAATGGAGTGGACTATGTTGGAGAAAAAACAATTTCCTTTAAGATTACAGGTATTTCATTAAAGGCAAATCAAGTGTCCTTGAATAATGTTCCTAAAGCTGGTCTTGTATATACAGGAACCAAACAAGAGCCAGAAATCAGTATTGTAGGTATGAGTCCAGAAGAAGTGGAGCATTATACAGTCAAAACCTACCAAAAGAATATAAATGTCGGCACAGCGACAGTGGTTGTAACTGGTAGAAATGGCTATATTGGAACAGTAAAGAAAACCTTTAAGATAACTGCTTATGATATTTTTGCAGATGCAGAGCAAAAATTTGTATACAATAAGGATACCGACAATACCATACCGACCAAGATACCTTACACAAAAGGTGGCAGCAAACTGAGTGACGAACAACTTGGTGCAAGATTTTTAGCAGGTACAGCAAGTGCCGCGATTTACTTAGAGCAAGGAAAAGACTATACGCTTTCCTATAAAAATAACAAAAAAATCGGTACAGCAAGCGTTACAATCAAAGGAAAAGGCAATTATAAAGGAACCATCAAAAATATTCCATTTACAATTGTAGAGCAGGAGCTTGCCGCGTTAGAGTGCAACATAACTGCCGCGGATATCCTAGAAAAAAATGCGGCCAAGTACAATAAAGTGATACCAGTCCTTACGGATTTCAATGGCAAAACGCTCAAAAATAAGACAGATTTTATAATTGATACAGACACCGCATATACGGATGAAGTTGACAACAAGATTACAGAGACTCCAAAAGTAGGCGATACCATTAAAGTGACTGTAAAGGCAAAGGAAGGTGGCAACTATAAAGGAATGGTCTCCACAACATTTCGTGTGATAGGTAATGACAAGAGTCTTTCTAAGGCAGTGATAACAGTGACGAATCAGATATACACTGGGTTAGAGTTAAAACCAACCAGCGCAGACGAAGCAGTTACAGTGACAATAAAAGTGAAGGAGAATGGAACTACCATCACAAAAACGTTGAAAGAGCATGAAGATTATGAAATTATAGGATATGCCAAGAATATCAATAAGGGTACCGCGAAAATAACCATACATGGTATTGGTACCTATGGCGGAACTAAGACAGGGACCTTTAAAATTGTTGCGCAGGAAATGAAGTAATTTCCATTTGTCGGATGTCCTACTTTATATAAGCAGAAAACAGCTACATTAGCAAAGAATAGATAATTCGACTGCATGGTGAGAATAATTTCTAAATCGAGTAGAGAAGATTTTATTCTATTTATGTATTGGATTTTCGTCAGCTTGCTGACATATTTTATTTGGACATCTATATGCGTAAAATAAATTCCTCTAGGTGGATATGCCTAGGGGAATTTATTTTATGTGCACGCCACAACAAGCCAATGGTATTCTTGAAATGTTGTTAGAACAGCGTAAATTTACAGAGAGAAATAGTTGACAAGAAATATATATCCTATATATAATTATATTATATAAATGATTTATATAAGAAAGGAACAAACAATGCCAAAACAAAGAATTACCAAAGAAATGGTGGTGGATGCTGCTTTTGAAATTGCAAGGCGCAACGGAATGGACCAAGTTCTGGTCAAAAATATTGCGGATAGGATTGGTTGTTCTGTACAGCCAATTTATAGTTATTGCAAAAATATGGAAGGGTTGCGCCAAGAAGTAATAGCGCGGACAGGTAGTTTCATTCAACACTTTATTGCAACGCACCTTAATAAAAACGATTTGTTTCAAAGCACAGGGCAGGCTTATATACAACTTGCAGAGGAAGAACCCCATCTGTTTAAAATTTTTATATTGCGTCAAAGGGAAGGCATTACTTCTTTAGAGGAGTTGTATCAGGCAGAAGCAGGGGAACATATTGCAGAATTTATTGCAAATCAGTTGCAGATTAGTGTTAGAGAGGCTAGACAATTGCACTTACATATGCTTATTTATACAATTGGCATCGGGACAATCTTTGCGGTAACATCGCCTGGAATTGCACCAAAAGAGATATTCTCGCAACAAGAAAACGCATACAAAGCATTTTTAAGCCAATCTTTAGCGCGCGATAAAAAAAGAGAGGAATCTGAATTATGAATTCAAATGACAGGATTGTTATTTACAGGAGTAAAACAGGATTTACAAAAAGATATGCAAAGATGATTGCAGCGGAATTGCAATGTGCATTTGTAGATTATAAGGAAGTAAAAGCAAAAACACTGTCTCAATACCATACAATAATCTTTGGCACTCATGCGCATGCAGGAATGATAGATGGATATCAGAAATTAAAGAAGTTATTTGGACAGCATACTTCGAGCAGAATAATTTTGTTTGTGACAGGGGCGACACCCAATGCGGATACAGATGTGATAAAGAGTTTTTGGAGCCAAAATCTTACTGCGCAGGAGTTGGTTGAAATTCCACATTTTTATATGCAGAGTGGGTTGTGTTACGAAGAGATGTCCTTGATGGATCGAATGATGATGAAAGTGGTTGCCAGAATGATTAAAAATAAGAAAGATAAAAGTCCTCAAGATATTGCTTTTGAGCAGGCAATCAAAAGTTCTTATGATATTTCTTCTAAGATTTATATAGAACCATTAATTACTTATCTAAAGACAATAGAATCAAAGAAAGGATAACAATAGATGAAGTCACATAGGCATAAAAGCTGGATTCCATTTTTATTTTTTGTTTATCTTGCAGTTGTTCTGCGAATAACAGTATTTCGCTCGACATTTACATTGCAGCATTTATGTCAAAATGGAAAGCTAACATTGACGCTTTTTGAGGGATATTTTGCCTTGATTAGACAAGGGAATTGGTTTTCCTTTACCTACCTATTTTTTGGAAATATTATTTGGTTTATTCCTTTTGGCATGTATCTACAATATACAAAGAAGTCAAAAACACTACTGCAAGCAGCAATCTATGGTTTTTTATTTTCTCTTTTAATAGAAACTATGCAATATGTGTTTGGAACAGGGTATTCTGAATTGGATGATTTGATTTTAAATACATTTGGTGCATGGATTGGTGCTGCTATAATTCTGACGTTTAGGTAGGCATTCTCTACCGCTTTTACTGCCAGTTCCGGTGTCATAGATGTGCCATAGGCATATCCAATGATTTTACAGTTGCACAGGTCCATAGCAGATTTTTACAGCCCCATATCTTTATTTTGAGTCCTCATATGTCCGTTTGACCTCCTGGCCAAATTTTTTGTACTCTTTCTGTCTATTTGAAGGTACACAAATCAGGACTTTGTAATAGATGCTCCTTGGAAATTTCAAGGTACTGCAAAGCTAGGTTATAGTGTAGCTGTTTAAATTATGCTGGATAAAAGTGACAATCTCAGCGATTGTTCTTTTGCAAATAGGGTGGTCGCTTTTTTAATATTTCGTTCTCGGTCTTAAGGCGCTGGTTCTCTTTCTTAAAAGTTGAAACATTTTTCTTTAACCACATTTTAACTGAGGGCAGACTGGAACTCGTACACGATAACCCCTTCTAAGCAGACCGTTCACCAGAGCTGTTTGTTTTGTAAATGGCTCTTTTTTAATTTTGTAGCCAAAATCCCCAGTCAGTGCCAAATCCTTCATCGATCTCGGCACTGTCATCATATAATTCGCTCCGCGATCTTTTCGTATAGTTCCATATCTCTGGATGATCGTCATATTGCGATGTGGTAGCTCGGACTTCGTTCGCAAAAATATCGACACTCATTTCATAACCCCAATTTTCAAAATAAATATATCCGTCTGTTGAACTCCATGAGAGATAACAGCTTTCTAAGATACCGCTCTTCATCAGATCTACGGACAGATTTTTCAACATTTGATCTAAGGTATTTCTCTCTTCTTTGGTTCTTGGATATTGTGTGAAATTTAATGTTTCTCCGTTGATTTCTGCCCCTACTCCTTTTTCTGAGATCATCTGTATAATCTCATTCTTTATCGCTTGGTATCTGGGATCTTCTGACCAGTCACTTCTGACAAAATCTGCTGCAGGGTCGGATATCCTCGGCGTTTCCAGTGGTTCCCTGTGCTCTACCACCCCTCCGTTTTCAAAAGTATAATATACGTTTTCCGTTATTGGCGTTAATCTATAACCAAAGCCTGCCATAAGATATCCCATTCTAAGATAATTTTCATCGCCTGCTTCGATCAGGACAGAGCTTGCTGAGATAGTAGTGTTGTCTATCTCTTCGTATGCTTGACGGCCTTCTGCCTTCCCGCACGTTGCGTAATGCTGATACAGGGCATTCTTATCTGTTCCCAATACCGCTGTTACGTCAGGATTGGTTTGTGCATAGTATTCTGCGTCAAAGATTGTTCCGTCCGGCATGGTCTCAGGTGCTGCAAATACTGTTGGACTGCTGCTGAGTACCATTGTCGCAGTCATGATCGCAAATAATGTTTTCTTCATGTTGTTTTTCTCCTTTTTCTCATATGGCTCAGTCTATTGTTGATTATATCATCTCCTGTCTCATTTAGCAACTTAGGAAACATGCTTCTAAAAAACAAAAATTGAAAATGCTCTCCTTATTATGATAAGCAGTCATCTGCGGGAATTGAGCAGCCACTTACGATGCCGTTCCTGTTTGGTGGCCATGCCAACCTATATTTCCGCTCACCGCTGCCCCTCGATATTACCCTTAAAACCATATCCCAATATTCTATACAGTAATTTTCTACAGACCCCCTTAAAAAACCTCTGGCATACATTACCTTAAATTTTGTTGAAATGCACCCTTTTCCAATCCTTGGCAGACTTCTTTTTTTAGTCAAAAATCTTCCCTACGTCTAAATCTTTATCAAAAAAATGACAACAAAAAAACACGGGCTTTCAAAAGCCCGTATTTTCAAGGAAAAATCGGCGCGACAGGATTCGAACCTGCGGCCTCAGCGTCCCGAACGCTGCGCTCTACCAAACTGAGCCACGCGCCGAAGCAACCTAGTTTCAACTATTACGTATTTATTATAATGGATTTAATAAAAAAATCAAGTCTTTTTTTACTTTTTCTATTATTGTTACAGTTCATTTATCAATCAATATTATTTGCAGAATCGATACGTGATGTGACGCTATAAATTATTGGAATTATCTATCGCGACTTATGTTCCATTTATGTATAATCATTGTAGTAACCAAGTGTCATAATCTAATGATAGTGTGAAATTAAGATTTCACCCATCCTGATTAGTACGCCCGCCAAAGCGGGCAGATGGGAGTTAGTGTGAAATTAAGATTTCACCCATCCTGATTAGTATGCCCGCCAAAGCGGGCAGATGGGAGTTAGTGTGAAATTAAGATTTCACCCCTCCTGATTAGTACGCCCGTCAAAGCGGGCAGATGGGAGTTAGCGTGCTCAAATAAAAATATAGCATAAATGGATTGAATGTTTGATTAATGGATTTGGGAGGTTTATTGTATTGAAAACTTTAAAAATCTAGTGCCAATATAATTATATTTTATATAGAAAATACAATTCAAGAATTACTTGACAGCATTTTTATGGGTAGGCTATGATAATTGAGAAGAACAATCCGCTTTAATTATAGAAAAGGGACAAAATATGAAAGAAGAAAAGCAGTTTTTAGTGGAAAAATATGGACTAAAACATGAAAATTGTGCGTGGTATTCAGAGAAGGAAAATGCACACAAGCATCTAATCTTTAAAGATGCTTTTTTTGAGCGAACTGATATTATTGGTTTATTATTTCGCATCAATAAATTGTGTATGGCAAAGGTAAAATATTTCCGCGCAAATATCGATAAATATGAACCGATGAAATATGATTATAAAAAGGGATTTGTGGTTGTGCCATTGTGGGATGCGGACTTTTTAAGACATTGTAGTTCTGGATGGATACTTGATTTTCGCTATTTACAGACAATTACAATCTATGATGATTTTGTGGCGTTGTGCAAGGAATTAGAAGCTTTTGAGGGAATAAAAGCTGTTTCCAAAGACCTGTGACAATCGTTGTGCAGTAAATAGTAGCAATAATCTATGTGGAAATTTGTGTACAAGCACAAAGATAGGACTTATAATATAATTTCGCGCAATATTCGCACTGCATCTGGAAACTTTTCCGCAGGAACTTCACAGCAGGACAGTGCAATATGTGCATAACCGTCCGCTTTTTTTTCTTCTTTGTGGAAAGGAAAGACCAAAATTCCATTTGCAGCAGCCATATCGCACAGTTCTTCGCTGGTCAGTGCGCATTTTATTTTCAAGTGCACTAAAAAGACAGACTCGCCCATATAGACATCCGCTTGCGTGCCAAATGTTTCCTCTAACAACAAAGACAATGCTTTTGCCTTGCTGGAATACAGGCGTTTTAACTTGCGAATTTGGCTTTCTAAGTGTCCATCGCGCAAGAATTGGCATAATGCAAGTTGCTCTGACTTGGAGGCAGTCTGGTTATAAAGTGCTTTTTTTTCCTCATATAAAGGTAACAAGGAATCCGGTAAAATCATAAAACTTAGACGAATGGAGGGCAGAAGTAATTTGGAAAATGTACTTAAATAGACTACGTTTTCGCCTCCAGAAAGCCCTTGCAAACAAGGGATTGGTTTACTAAAGTATCGAAATTCATTGTCGTAGTCGTCCTCAATAATCAGGCGGTCATAGACTGCGCACTCTTTTAAAAGTGCGAGTCGTCTCTCGACACTCATCACATCGCCAAGCGAGGTCATATGAGATGGAGTCATATAGAGTACACTTGCGTTTTGTTTGTCCTTTTCAATATCAAAACCGTAGTCTTCAAAGATGACCATACCTTGTGCAAAGCGTGTGTCATAAAAACAGACTGTGTGGCGTTTCTTGATCAGCGGACATAAAATATTCAACAACGCTTGAGAACCAGCACCAATCACAATGTTTTCGGGACGGCAGACAGCGTTGCGCTTGGCTACTACATATCGGCAGAGAACCTCGCGCAGCTCGTACTCACCTTGTGGTTCGCCGTAGGTTAGCATACGGCCATCTTGCCGCAACGTACTTTTAATGTAGCGCCGCCACAGATTAAAGTCAAAACTGTCTGCATCAACATTGTTTGAGGTAAAATTATATTGAATTTTACTTTTGCGTGCTATGGTAGTTTTTGTGTCCTGCGTATTCTGTTTAGAAAATATATTTACAGTGCGGTCTGTGACATAATATCCACTTTGCGGTCTGGAAATAATATAACCGTCTGCCGCAAGACATAGATAGGCAGTTTCAATTGTTGTGCGACTTAAACCTAGTTGTACTGCGCCGCGCCGAATAGATGGCATCTTTGTTCCTGGCATTAAACGACCTGTGACAATCAGATTTTTATAGTAGTCATACACTTGTAGATAACGTGTGGATTGTGTCGAATTGAAATCAAGATTCATAGGTTGTCCGCCTTCCTTGTTTGTGCTATGATATTAGTATATTTCACGGAAATTTTCTTCTGTCACTGTGTGCATTTTCTGTCCTTTAGTGTAACATGAGAGGATAAAGGACGCAAGTTAAAGCAATATAGAATTTATAGATGGAACTTTTATATGGGAGGTAGAATAAACAATGATGGAGATAAAATATCAAGATGAGAAGTTCCTTGCAAAAGGAACCTTTTCGATTGGTATTGCAGGCGTCTATGAAAACAAAGACTTCGGCGAGGGAAACATCGAGATTAATATAGAATTAGAGGATATTTTAGAGGATTTGCAAAAAGGAAATTCTTCTTTATATGAACCGTTGTTCCCTTATTTAAAAGATAAAGGGGAGGCTGGCGCTGCGATTGCAAAAGGGATTGCGGATTATTATAATCAGAAAGAGAGAGAAATTAAGGAAAATGTAAAGCAGATTAATGACTACATTCTTTATCGCCTGTTTGACAATCTCGAGGATTGTGGATATCCCTTTTGGGAGATTGAGGAGGCAGTGCTTCCGGGTTCATTGGATGGTTACGATATGGATCATCTGACAGAAGAAATTTACAGTGCAGAGGAGAGCATTGGCAGTTGGGGATTTAACCTGTTTGCAGAACAGCCAAACAATGGAACGGTTGCGAAACCTGATTTGGAAAGTAGGTTGCGAAAACAGTATCCAATGTTTAATTTTGATGGTTTATATGAATCTATGGAACAGGATTGTCTTTATTTGAGTGGAAGGTTTATGAGCTTTCAGTTTTCTGATGGCTGGGGAGCGCAACTATTGTGTGCAGCATATGACGAATTTGATGAAAATTTGGCTTCCTGTGATTGGCATAATCACTAAGGCAGATTTATTATTCTTTAAGGGTATATATTTTGGCAAGTAGTTTTGCATTTATATTATCGAAAACAATAATTGAGTTTAAAGTAGTACCTGTTTATAATTGCAAGTATTACTGGGGAGTTGAAAAGAAGAATCAAAAGAATAAAATATCGAACAAACAAAAGGCAGAGCGCTCTGTGGGAGGTTAAGTATACTTTTTAGAGTGATGAAGAAATCAACAGATAAAATAGAATCGAAAAATTGTTTCTAAAAACAGATGTAATAGAGACTTTGAAAGACTATTAATAGTAGAAGGGGGAAAACTTTTATGAAAAGCTTGTTAAAGTACATAAAAGATTACAAAAAGGAAAGCATTCTGGCGCCTTTGTTTAAAATGTTGGAGGCTTCCTTTGAATTGATGGTGCCACTTGTTATGGCAGCAATTATTGACAACGGTATTGCAAACAGTGATACTTCGTATATTTTTCAGATGGGGGCTGTATTGGTGCTGCTGGCAGCAGTGGGGCTTGCCAGTTCTGTCACAGCACAGTATTTTAGCGCAAAGGCAGCAGTTGGTTTTGCTACTAAATTGCGAAATGCCTTATTCTCGCATATACAGGGGCTGTCCTACACAGAGCTTGATACTGTTGGAACCAGCACGCTTATCACGCGCATGACCAGCGATGTCAACCAGATTCAAAACGGTGTCAACTTGACATTACGTCTGTTGTTGCGCTCTCCATTTATTGTATTTGGTGCAATGGTGATGGCGTTCACTGTGGATGTGCAGGCAGCACTTATTTTTGTGGTAACAATTCCGCTGCTTGCAGTTGTTGTGTTTGGAATTATGCTTGTCAGTATGCCATTATATAAAAAAGTGCAGGCAGCGCTTGACAAAATCCTTGGCCGGACACGCGAAAACCTTGCAGGTGCCCGTGTAATTC
The DNA here is from genome assembly GCA_011959805.1 of Lachnospiraceae bacterium. Classification (GTDB taxonomy): domain Bacteria; phylum Bacillota; class Clostridia; order Lachnospirales; family Lachnospiraceae; genus COE1. Next base: position 27,993 of record BLMC01000018.1, read on the forward strand.
GCGCATTCTGCAATGAGGAGTCAGAGACCGCGGATTTTGAACAGGAAAACGAGCTTCTACTCAACACACAAGTCTTTGTCGGAAAGATTTCTGCTGCAATGAATCCTGTGACATATATTATTATCAATATTGCGCTTGTGGTGTTACTGTGGACAGGAGCAGTGCGTGTGGACAATGGTATCATTACACAGGGGGCGGTGGTTGCGCTGGTAAATTATATGTCCCAAATTTTGGTAGAGCTTGTCAAGATGGCAAATCTTATCATACAACTTACAAAGGCGCTCGCTTGCGCAAAGCGTGTTGAGAGTATCTTTGACATCACGTCGAGCATGGAAAACGGTACACTTGGCAAAAATGACATAAAAGCTATCAAGGGCAATGACAAAAATGCAGCGATTATTTTTGACCATGTAAGCCTCACTTATAGCGGTGGCGGTGACGAATCTCTGACGGACATTGATTTTGTTGTGAAAAGAGGCGAGACAGTTGGTATTATCGGCGGCACTGGTTCTGGTAAGACTTCCGTAGTGAATTTAATTCCGCGCTTTTACGATGCCACAAAAGGGGCTGTGATTGTGAATGGAGTTTCCGTAAAAGATTATGATATTTCTGCGCTGCGGGCAAAAATCGGTGTTGTTCCGCAAAAAGCTGTATTGTTTAAGGGGACAATTCGTGAAAATCTTTTGTGGGGAAATGAGAATGCGTCGGAGCAGGATATCGAAGATGCACTGCGTATCTCGCAAGCCAAAGAGTTTGTGGATACCAAAGATGGCAGGCTTGACTTTATGATTGCGCAGGGCGGTAAAAATCTTTCTGGTGGTCAGAAACAGCGTCTTACAATTGCACGTGCCATAGTGCGAAAACCTGAGATTTTGATTCTCGATGACAGTGCTTCGGCACTTGATTTTGCCACGGATGCAAAGCTCCGCGCAGCAGTGAAAGATATGGAAAATGACATGACGGTCATTATTGTCTCACAGCGCGCCGCTTCAATACAGTATGCTGACAAAATAGTTGTGATGGATGACGGTGCAGTGGCAGGAGTCGGTACACATGAACAATTGCTTGCTGACAATGTGATTTATCAGGAAATCTACTATTCACAATTTCCTGATAGGAAAGCAAAAGCTGTGGATTAACAAGCGCGGAGGGTATTGGAATGAAAGATATTGCATCAAAAAGAAATAATATAAATAAAGAAATATTAAGTAAAGTGTTAGACCACATTGGAAAATATAAAATATTTCTGTTTTTTTCGATTGTGTTAGCAGCAATTTCGGTAATACTTACCTTATATATACCTATTTTAACGGGTGAGGCGGTAGACTGTATTCTTGGTCCGGGTGCTGTAGATTTTGACGGGATTTGGGATATACTAAAGAAGATGGTAGTTATTATTGTACTGACAGCAGTAGTGCAGTGGGTTATGAACACTTGCAATAATAAAATAGCCTATCAAGTTGTGCGCGATGTGCGCGATGAGGCATTTCATAAATTGCAGATTTTGCCACTCAAGTATATCGATGGACATTCTCACGGTGATATTGTGAGCCGTGTGATTGCGGATGTAGACCAATTTTCTGATGGCCTGTTGATGGGATTCACCCAGCTTTTTACGGGTGTTGTGACAATTATCGGCACGTTAATTTTTATGTTTTCTATTAATGTGTCAACGACCATCGTCGTTGTGATTTTAACACCATTATCATTTTTTATCGCAGGATTTATTGCCAAAAGAACATTTAGCATGTCCAAACTTCAATCGGAGACACGCGGTGAGCAAACAGCGTTGATTGATGAAATGATTGGCAATGAAAAGGTCGTGAAGGCGTTTGGACATGAGCCGCAGGTAATGGAACAGTTCACAGAAATCAATGCCCGACTACAAAAGGCAAGTGTCAAAGCAATTTTTTTCTCTTCTTTGACTAATCCATGTACACGTTTTGTCAATAGCCTTGTTTATGCAGGGGTTGGAATTCTCGGCGCATTTCTTGCGATAAGAGGTTATATTAGTGTGGGGCAGCTCACAAGTTTTCTAAGTTATGCAAATCAGTATACGAAGCCATTTAATGAAATATCGGGTGTTGTGACAGAGTTGCAGACTGCATTGGCATGCGCGGGGAGAGTATTTGAGTTTATCGAGGAAGAGCCGCAGATACCAGAACCAGATAATGCAGCAGTTTTGCAGGCGCCAAAGGGTAATATTACAATGCAAAATGTTCACTTTTCATACAATCCCGATCAAAAGTTAATACAAGATTTTAACCTTGAAGTGAAGTCAGGTCAGCGCGTAGCAATCGTGGGTCCGACTGGATGTGGAAAAACAACTGTCATAAATTTGCTGATGCGGTTCTATGATGTTAATAGTGGAAGAATTTTGATTGATGGCGTTGATATTAGGGATATGACAAGAAAAAGCTTGCGGGAAAGTTTTGGAATGGTTTTGCAGGAGACTTGGCTTCACGCAGGTACAATCCGAGAAAATATTGTGATGGGAAAACCAAATGCTACACAAGATGAGGTGATTGCTGCGGCGAAAGCGGCACATGCACACAGCTTTATCAAACGTCTACCAATGGGTTATGACACAGTGATTACAGAAGACGGAGGCAGTCTCTCACAAGGACAAAAACAACTTTTGTGTATTACCCGCGTAATGCTCTGCTTGCCTCCAATGTTGATTCTTGACGAGGCGACTTCCTCCATCGATACGCGCACCGAAATTAAAATTTCGCAGGCATTTAACACTATGATGAAAGGAAGAACAAGTTTCATTGTGGCGCATAGACTTTCGACAATTCGGGAGGCAGATATTATTCTTGTTATGAAGGATGGAAATATTATTGAGCAGGGTAATCATGAGACGCTCTTGAACAAAAAAGACGGATTTTATGCGAAGTTGTACAACAGTCAATTTGAAGGTAATAGTTCGGCCATGCACAATTAATTCTATAAGGCGGACGTTCATCATCAAAGAAGTCGCCAGCGAAGACTTCATATTATTGGTGAAAATGTACATTCTGGCGGTTTATGAATGACGTGGCTGGACTGTAACATTTGAAGCGATATCGAGCAGTGTAAATTAATGAAGAGCAGATAATACGATTTACGATGCAGTTATACTAGATACAATAAATATACCTTGTAAGAGATTGTATCTAGTATAATAGATTGATGCAGTAGTGCAAAAAAGGAGATTGGAAAAATGATAAATAAAATTCTGGATGTATCAGATTATGCGATTTTGGGTTTTGTGGGTGTAGCCTTCGCATATCTGCTGACCAGCTATCTGTTGGCGGTTGGAATGAATAAACTCCCTAGAGATCATGGGCGGGAATTTGCCCATGACGGTGGTCTTTCCGCAGGCAAACCACGCGGTGCAGGATTTGTCTTTATCCTTGTCTTTGTATTGGCTGCATTTATATTTGGCAATGTGGATAGAGAGATGGTAATTTATTTGATATTGACTGTTTCTGCAATGATGACAGGGTATCTGGACGATTGTGCAAAGGTGTCTTGGGGAGAATTGCGCAAAGGGCTTTTGGATCTTGTAATTGCAGTTATGACAGCAATTACAATGGTCAATTTTAATGGAAGTAATGTTACAATTGCGTTGACTGGGCAGGTGATTGCACTTCCGCCTTTGTTATATGGTGCGCTTGCTGTTATTTTAGTATGGGGTTCTATCAATGTGACAAATTGTGCGGACGGTGTGGATGGTTTGTCGGGCACATTGACAAGTATCACACTGTTTACAATCTATATGATTATGAGTAGGACAGGAGCAGCACCAGAATTTTCTTATATGATTTTGTTGTTTATTGCATGTATTTTAGGATATCTGTGGTTTAATGCGACACCAAGTCGTCTTTTAATGGGGGATGCTGGTTCGCGGGCGATGGGACTTTTTATAGCAGTCTCTATTATGAAGACAGGAAGACCATTTTTGTATTTGCTAGTGGCGTTAGTGCTTATGGTAGATGGTGGAATTGGTCTTGTGAAAGTTTCGTTGCTGCGCTTTTTGAAAATTAAAATTCTTACCAAAATACGTACACCGCTACACGACCATGTGCGCAAAAATCTGGGTTGGTCCAATGCGCAGACAGTATTTAAGTTTGCAATTATTCAGATTATGATATCGGTGGCAGTGGTATGGCTTACTGTGTTTTAGAGCTGTTGTTGACAGCTCTTTTTCTTTATGCACACGGACACCCAAGTGCAATTTGTCAGTAGAAGCTGACGGGTACCCAGCGCGCAAATAGGGGAAGATAAATCTTCTCTACTTAATTGCACACAGAAAAGTAATATGCAGAAAAGAGCAGCCCGCGTCCAGCGCGGGAGTAGGGAGAATTGTGTAACAGTTCAGTCATATCATTTATAAGTCACCAGAGTGTGCATTTTGACCAATGATATTTGATTTTTGCTGGCGACTTATTTCATGAAGGGCGTCCGCTCTATAGAATTAATTGTACAAATTGTCTTTCGTGAGCAAACTTACACGTACAATTTACAAAATTGTATACAATTGTGCAAAAAAATTGAATTTTATAAAAATTTGGTGAAATTTATATGTGACAAATATAAACAATAGGTGTACAATAATATCGGACAATATGGTAAAAATTAGAAGGGAAATATAGAAGTGAGACTAAGAAATGTAACTGGTTCGCGAGAAGTCATTGCAGAAAGCCGTTTTGTGGTTCAGGAACCTACAATGTACAAAGGCAGGTGGAACGAAGTTTTTGACAATGAGAATCCAATACAGATTGAAATTGGAATGGGAAAAGGGCAGTTTTTAATGGAGCTTGCAACAAGAAATCCAGAGATTAATTTTATTGGAATAGAGAAATATTCTACTGTGTTGTTGCGCGCAATTCAAAAGATGGAGGTGCAGGAACTGACGAATCTGCGCTTTATTCGTATGGATGCGGAGGAAATTTGTGCGGTGTTTAACTGTGGCGAGATTGCAAAAATTTATCTGAATTTTTCAGACCCTTGGCCGAAGGACAGACATGCGAAAAGGCGTCTTCCATCGCGGCAGTTTCTTGCGCGTTATAATCAAATTCTTGCGGCTGACGGACGGATTGCGTTCAAGACAGATAATGCTGCTTTGTTTGATTTTGCACTTGTAGAACAGGAAGCGGCAGGTTGGAAAATCGAGGCAATGACAAGAGATCTCCATCACGACAAGAAGATGTTAGCTGGGAACATTATGACAGAATACGAGGAAAAATTTTCTGGATTGGGGAATCCTATTTATAAGTATATTATTTATCGGTAAAGGGAGGCGGAGAAATGTTTGTCTTGTTTTTTTTGCTGTGGATTGTATTTAATGGGCAGATTACGATAGAAATTGTGCTGTTTGGTGTGGGTATTTCAGCGGCGCTGTATTGGTTTATCTGTAAATTTATGGACTACAGCTTAGAGCGGGAGCTTGCTTACCTAAAAAAGAGTGGTTATTTAATACAATATTTGTACCATTTAGTCAAAGAAATTGTCAAAGCCAACTTTGCAACAATAAAATTAACTTGTTCTGCAGGCAGGGTTGTAGAGCCAACAATAGTGGTGTTTAACATTCCATTTAAGACAGATACCGCAAGATTTTTGCTTGCAAATTCTATTACACTCACGCCAGGAACGATTACTGTTGCAGTGGAGGGGGACAAGTTTATTGTACATTGTCTGGACAAGACGTTGGCGAAGGGGATAGAATCTTCGGTTTTTGTCAAGCTTTTGAAAAAGATTGAGAACTAGTATGATATTAAAAAATGTAGAAAGGATAAGAACATATGAACAGTGGAGGTATTGCACTTGAGACAGCGTTTGAGATTGTTATGACTGTTTTTCCAGTTATCTTGGCTTTGATGGTGTTTCTGTGTCTAATACGGGCGATTAAGGGACCGCGGATTGCGGACCGCATTGTGGCAATCAATATGATGGGTACGCTCACAATGGTTATTATTGCCATTCTTGCAGTGAAGATGAATGAGGGATATCTTGTGGATATCTGTATTATTTATGCGATGATCTCATTTCTTGCAGTGACGCTTTTGACAAAGGTTTATATGGGCGTGTATGCCGAGCGCAAAAAGAAGGAGGCGGAAAGAAGTGACAATACTAATTTGGATTAGGTTTTTAATAGGGACTGTATTGTTGTTGTGCGGGATTGTAGTGTTTGGAATTGAGTTATTTGGGGTGTTTCGATTTGGTTATGTTCTAAATAGAATGCATGCGGCGGCAATGGGAGATACCCTTGGGATTGCATTGAGTATGGGGGGATTAATTATTCTGTGTGGTCTAAATTTTATCGCACTCAAGATGATTCTGGTCGTGGTTTTTTTGTGGTTTGCATCTCCTGTATCGTCCCATGTTCTTGCGCGTTTTGAAGTGGCGACGAACGAGGAACTTGCAAAAGAATGTGATATAAAAGCACTGTCAGAGGAAGAGCAGGAGGGGATAAAATAATGCAAGTATTTCAGATGGTATTGTTTTTATTTTTGATTGTATGTGCGATATCCGTTAGTTTTTCCAAAAATTTGTTGAATTCAATTATTATCTTTATGTCCTACAGCTTAATTATGTCGATTATATGGATTTTGCTGGAATCGCCAGATCTTGCAATTACGGAGGCGGCAGTTGGTGCAGGAATTACAAGTATTTTGTTTTTTGTCACACTCAAAAAAATTCATGCGATTGTGGCGATTGACGAGGACAAGGAGGATGTTATGGAGAAGAAAGGGGGAACAAAATGAGTCGTCTATTATCTGAGGAAGAGTATCGCAAGACGAAGGCATTTCAAATTAGGCGTTGGTATCGCGGTGAAAAAGACCCTTATCTTGGAACAGTTGAATTAAAGCCCCAGAAGCCTTTTGCCGAAGATATCAATACTATGAAGCAGCGCATTCATGACGAGGCAATCTTAAAAAGAAAGATTTATGATATTGAGCACAATCGAAAAATTCAGATTTTTTTAAAGTTTTACAAATTTATTTCTATACTGTTTGTGTTTACATTAATTGGAATTCTCCTATATATGGTGTCGTATTTGCCACCTGTGGGAAATGCAGCAAACCCTGACAATAATGAGGTTGCCACCAAGTATATTGAAGATGCCATGAAGGATACAGGAGCAGTCAATATTGTCACTGGTATGATTCTGGATTATCGTGCGTTTGACACGCTTGGCGAGTCAAATGTGCTGTTTATCGCGACCTGTACTGTGTTGATTTTGCTTCGGGTTGACAATAATTCCAAGAAAGAGAAAGAGGAAGCAAATGATCGTCTCTATGAACCCAAGAATGATATTATTTTGCAGAAGGTTGCATTTTTTCTGGTTCCAATGATAATTATTTTTGGAATTTATGTGATTTTAAATGGGCATTTGTCTCCTGGAGGAGGCTTTTCTGGCGGCGCAATCATTGGTTCGGGACTAATTTTATATGTCAATGCTTTTGGGTTTCGGAAGATAGAGCGCTTTTTCACTCAGAAGACTTACAAGTGGATTTGCTTTGTGGCTCTGCTATTTTACTGTCTTGCAAAGACATATTCTTTTTACTGTGGAGCACATCATCTTGAGACAGGAATTCCGCTTGGCACACCGGGGGCTATTTTAAGTTCTGGTCTGATTTTGCCGCTCAATATTTGTGTTGGTATGGTGGTTGCTTGTACCATGTATGCATTCTATGCCATGTTTCGCAAAGGAGGTTTTTAATATGGGAGGAAATCTATTTGCAAACTATGGGGAAGCAGTTGCCATGATTTTGTTTGGGATTGGATTTTCTAATCTTCTGCTACAGAAAAATTTAATTAAGAAAATAATCGGTTTGAACATAATGGATACGGCAATATATCTATTTCTTGCAGAAAAAGGTTTTATTGCTGGAAGAGTGGCACCCATTGTTGTAGATGGAAATACCAGTGTGGAAAACTATATCAATCCTGTTCCAAGTGGACTGGTATTGACAGGGATTGTCGTGTCGGTTTCTGTGACAGCACTAATGCTTTCCCTTACAATTCGACTTTATAGAAGATATCATACACTGGATATGGATGAAATCTCTACTATGCTCAAAAAGGAGGACCAGTGATGGATTTTGTACAAAATTTTCCATTTTTTAGCATTTTACTGTCGCTTGGTTCTGGTGTACTGACATCAATAATGAGCAAGCGGGTGGCACGTTTATGGAACACGTTGATTTTGCTTGTAATTACATTGATGTCAGCGGTATTGTTTGTATATATGTTAGATGTGCAAGAACCCTATACATTTATGATGGGACATTTTCCAGCGCCTTGGGGAAATGAGATTAGAGCAGGAGTGCTTGAGGCGGGTATGGCACTTTTTTTCTGCCTGATTATGTTGTTTTCGTTGGTTGGAGGACAGGAACATCTGGATGCGGAGATTGAGGATACCAAAATTAATCTGTATTATATTATGATTAATTTGCTTCTAAGTTCATTGTTGGCATTAATATATACAAATGACCTTTTTACGGCCTATGTCTTTGTGGAAATTAATACCATTAGCGCATGTGGTCTAATTATGATTACACAGAGTGGACGGACAATTGAAGCGGCGACACGCTATATGATAATGGCTTCGCTCGGTTCTGGTCTGCTTTTGATGGGACTTTGTGTTTTGTATGACATTACAGGGCATCTATTGATGAGCAATATTAAAACTAGTATTGCATATGTCTATGCGCAGGGGACTTATAATATTCCGCTAATTGCTTCGATTGGTATGGTGGTGGTTGGTCTTGCGATTAAGAGTGCACTTTATCCGTTTCATACATGGCTTCCCGATGCATATGGCTATTCGACAGTATCCAGCGCGGCGATTTTGTCAAGTCTTGTGTCAAAAGGATATATTTTTCTGTTAATCAAAATCTTTTTTCGTGTGGTTGGGTTTGAAATTATTGTGGACACGAGAATTGTTAATATTTTGTTTGTGTTTGGACTTCTGGGTATGATTATGGGGTCAATCAATGCAATATTGGAAAATGATATTCGTCGTATGATTGCTTTCTCATCAGTTGCCCAGATAGGATATATCTATATGGGTTTTGGCCTTGGAACAACAATAGGCATTGTGGCAAGCATCTTTCATATTTTATCGCACGCTTCCACAAAATCACTCTTGTTTGTCGCGGGAGTGGGGCTTACAGACGCTTCTGGAGGGAGTCGGAAATTTGCTGATTTGACAGGTAGCGGTTTTCGCAATCCTATGGCGGGGGTTGCATTTACAATCGGTGCATGCTCTATGGTAGGAATTCCATTGTTTTCTGGATTTATCAGCAAGATGCAGTTTGCGGAAGCAGCAGTACAAAATAGCCTACAAAAAATGCTTCCAACGCTGATTTGTCTGGCGATTAGCACTGTGCTCAACGCTATTTACTTTATGAAAACGGTAATACGGATCTATACGCCAGCGAGCAAAAAGGTAAAGAATACACAGGCAGGAGAGGCGGCAATAATCGGCATTCGAGAACATCCACTGTACAATATAGCACTGGTGTTTATGATTTTGCTCAATGTAGTGCTTGGGTGTTGTTCTCAACCAATTGTAGACTGGATTACAAATGGTCTGATGATGTTTGGATAAAAAGGGAGGATTGTGATGAACTACATGATTTTATTTTCGATGGTCCTGCCGGTCCTTGCGGGATTTATCCTGCTTTTTTTGCCAGACAATCTATTTGTGAATAGACAATATCTTATAAGGGTTACTGGAGTAGCATTTGTGATATGTGCGCTTGTTGCTATTTTGGTAATCAGCGGTGCAGTTGGACAAAGATTGCTTTTGTTTTTTCTGATTGACGAGATTCCAGTATATTTTGCAGTTGATAATCTAGGCCGACTTTTTGCCGGGATTGTAATTCTAGTCTTTTTGCTGGCAGGTTTTTTCTCGTTTGTATATATGTCTCACGAGAAGAATGAGAAACGATATTACAGTTTTTATCTAATTACTTTTGGTGTGTTGATGGGATTGTGTTTTGCTGGAAATCTTGTGACACTATATCTTTTTTATGAGTTCATGACGCTTGCATCAATGCCGCTTGTGCTTCACTCTGGTTCAAAAGAGGCGGTTATGGCTGGACTAAAATATATGTTTTATTCCTTCTGCGGTGCCTATATGGCACTGTTTGGAATTTATTTTCTATATCAGTACGCCTGTGTTTTTGAAACGACAGGGGCAGAGTTTTCAGCTTCTAGCGATATGACGCGCATGATGGGTTTTGTGGCGGGCGGTTGGCTTGATACACACGCTGTTGCGCAGTCGGGAAATATTGAGATGTGTCTGATTGCAGTATTTTTGATGATTGTGGGATTTGGGGTGAAAGCAGGATGTTTTCCATTTCATGCATGGCTTCCCACGGCACATCCTGTTGCACCGGCACCGGCCTCTGCGTTTTTGTCTGGAATTATTGTAAAAGGTGGGGTTCTGGCACTTGTTCGGACAGTGTATTATTGTGTCGGTGCGGATTTTCTGCGCGGAACATGGGTGCAGATGATTTGGGGCATTCTTGCAGTAGTAACGCTTGTGATGGGATCAACACTTGCATTTAAGGAAAAAGTATTAAAAAAAAGGCTTGCCTACTCGACAGTATCCAATCTTTCTTATATATTGTTGGGGTTGTCTATGTTAAATATGACTGCGTTTACAGGGAGCTTATTGCATGTGATATTTCATGCGGTAATCAAAAGTGCATTGTTTCTGTCAGCGGGTGCATTAATATTTATTACAGGACGCACAAAGGTCAATGAGTATATGGGACTTGGCAAAAGAATGCCAGTTCTCTTCTGGAGTTATACCATTGTATCATTAGGACTAATTGGTATTCCGCCGACAAGTGGCGTGGTGAGCAAGTGGTATTTGGCGATAGGTTGCCTTGAAAATGATTTAGTTGGCCTTTCTTGGATTGGACCGGCTGCATTGTTGGTTTCTGCACTTTTGACAGCAGGGTATCTGCTTCCAATCAGTGTGCGCGGATTTTTGAAAGAGCCTGACTATGAGGCGGTACGCAATGATTACAAAGAGCCACATCTAATGATGCTAATTCCAATTGGATTGCTTGCAGTCATTACATTTGTGCTTGGATTGTATCCGACACCTTTGATTCAATGGATACAAAACGAGATTGCTGTTGGATTATTTTAGGAGGGGGTAGAATCTCATGATTTTTGGTTTGATGCTCACGGTGATACTGCTTCCCTTTGTGGGTGGAGTGCTGTTGCAGCTTATAAAGTTTAAGAATAAGCGAAACAAAGAGAGTTATATCTTTTTGTATGTGTTGCTCAATACCTTGTTGACTTATGTGCTGTTGTCACACGGTCCAACGGAGCTAATTCAGGTTATTAATTTTGCCGGAGCAAAGCTTGATTTTTCTTTTAAAATTGATGGTATGAGTATAGTATTTGCAGGACTGGTTTCGACACTTTGGCCACTCGCAACGCTATATTCCTTTCCCTATATGGAACACGAGCATAATGGGCGCGTTCATGAAAATATATTTTATTTGTTTTATACAACAACATATGGGGTGACTCTTGGGGTTGCAATGTCAGGAAATCTGTTGACAATGTACTGTTTCTATGAACTTTTGACGCTTGTGACAGTTCCGCTTGTAATGCATACATTGACCAAGGAAGCAGTACACGCAAGTCGCAAATACTTTTATTATTCGCTGGGCGGCGCTGCATTTGCTTTTATCGGTTTGATTTTTCTTGTCGTTTATGGAGATAGTCTTGCGTTTACCTACGGTGGTGTGTTGAATTTGTCACAGATAGGTGATAAGAAGGATTTACTGTTATTGATATATGTATTGGCATTTATGGGTTTTGGCGTCAAGGCCGCTGTCTGTCCATTTAATGCGTGGCTTCCGCAAGCAGGAGTGGCACCAACGCCTGTCACAGCGCTTTTACATGCGGTGGCAGTTGTAAAATCTGGCGCCTTTGCAATTATGCGTCTGACATATTATGGTTTTGGCATGGAATTTCTGCGGGGTTCGTGGGCACAATACTTGCTTTTGTGTATTGTAATTTTTACAATTGTGTATGGCTGTAGTATGGCTGTTAAGGAGACGCATATTAAGCGTAGACTTGCATTCTCAACAATATCTAATCTATCCTATATTTTATTTGGCGTTTTAATAATGAGTCCTCTTGGCCTTGTCGGAGCACTGTGTCATATGGTATTTCATGGTGTGATGAAAATTTGTTCTTTTTTCTGTGCAGGTGCAATGATTACGCAGGCACACGTAAATTATGTGCATGAAACGGATGGACTAGCAAAAAAAATGCCAAAAATATTTGTAATTTTTACAATATCTTCGTTTGCGTTAATGGGAGTGCCTGGGCTTTGCGGTTTTGCGTCAAAATGGCATCTTGCAAAAGCGGCATTTGCGAGTGGGAATATGTTGGCGATTGTAGGAGTTGGAGGGCTTTTGATTTCGGCGCTTCTCACAGCAATTTATATGCTTAGCATTGTAGTTCGCGCATATTTTCCGGGAAATGAGTTCGATTATGAAAAGTTGTCTGATGATATCCATGACCCGGACTGGCGTATGGTGTTTCCACTGTTTTTGTTTGTGATTGCAATGGTGGTGATTGGGGTGTACAATGCACCGCTTGTAAACTTTTTTACAAGCGTGGCAAGTGGACGAATCTAGGGAGGAGTGTTGCAAAATGAGAAATACTTTTGGGACAGTAATTTTCCCTTTTGTAATGTGTGTAGTGTTTTGGCTGCTATACCGTTCTAAGTCAAAAGGGAAAAAAGCCGCGGCGCTCATTATGATTTTTGCCACTGCGGTTGAGTTAATCGCTGCTTTAAGCCTTATGTATTTTGATGTGCGAGGCATGTTGTCCGATATCTGTGAAGTCGCAGGGGTCGGTGGTCTTGGGCTTCATTTTATATATACTGGTTTTCGCGGTGTATTTGGGGTGGTGACTGCTTTTGCTTGGTTTGTGATAGCACTGTTTTCATATACATTTATGAAAAATGACACCAATATTATAAGGTATGATATTTTTAATTTGCTAACGCTTGGAGCGACAATGGGTATTTTTTATGCTGCGGACTTATTTACACTGTTTTTTTTCTTTGAGATTATGTCATTCACCTCATTTATGTGGGTGGCTCATAGGCAGACACGCACTTCCCTGTATGCGGCTGGGACGTATCTTGGCATTGCAATTGCGGGCGGTATGGCAATTTTAATGGGACTTTTTATTGTATATAACCGTTTGGGAACGCTCTATTTTGATACAATGTATGATCATGCCGTGGAAATGATGGAACGGGGAGAGGAGCTTACATGGCTTTTTACAGCGGCAGGCTGCATGTTTGTAGGATTTGGCGCAAAGGCAGGAGCCTTTCCAGTACATGTGTGGCTTCCTGATTCCTACACAGAAGCACCGACGCCAGCAACAGCATTGCTCTCAGCGGTACTAAGCAAGACAGGTATCTTTGGAATCTTGTTATTGACGTTGGATGTCTTGCCAACTCAGGGCGGCTGGGGTGCATTTTTACTGCTGATTGGTGTGGTTACAATGGCTATCGGTGGTATTCGCGGAGTGATGAGCAGTAATCTTAAAACAACTCTTGCGTATTCTTCTATGTCGCAGATTGGATTTATTCTCACAGGAGTTGGAATGCAATCGCTTTTGGCAGAATTTTTGATAGTTTCTGCCAATGCTGGATATGCGGATAGTGCAGAGGTTGCAGAGATTGTGACTGTGTTTGGCATGGCGGTGAATGGAACATTTCTTCACATGTTCAATCATTCTCTTGTAAAATTAGTTTTGTTTATGGCGGCAGGTGTGATTTTTATTCATGTAGGTAGTTATGATTTGAATCAAGTGCGTGGTTTTGGGCGCAAAAAGCCTTTTTTGTTGATAACATTTGTGCTTGCGGCAGCAGGTGTGGGAGGGATTCCACTTCTAAATGGGTATGTAAGCAAGACACTTTTGCATGAAAGCATTGTAGAGTATGGAGCGCTGATTGCAAACGGTGCGGTGATGGCTGTTACCCCGGCAATGATTAAGACTTCAGAAGCCTTGTTTTTGTTTTCTGGCGGATTGACAGTTGCCTATATGACGAAACTTTTTGTGGTATTATTTATTGAAAAAAATAGTGACAAAAAAGTGCAAGAGTCTTATGATGCCAAGAAAAATTATATTTCGCCGCTGACAAAAGTGGCAATCGGTGTCTGTGCATTGCCAATTCCACTAATTGGAATCTTACCCAATATGGTTGCAAAGCCAATTGCTGAATATGGACTGGTACAGTTTGGACTAAGCGTTCTGTTAGAACATCATCAAGAGAATATGCACTATTATACCCTTAAAAATCTTTCTGGAGCATTGATTTCGATTGTTGTGGGAGTGATAGTATATCTGCTTGTAGTGCGACTCTGGATGTTAGGTAGGTGGTTTTCTAATTGGCATGAAAAGGGATATCGTGAACTATTTCCAACATGGATGAATCTGGAAAAGTATGTGTACCGAGCAGTATTTTACACAGCGGTACCATTTGTTTTGGGGATTATTGCAAGGATTTTGGATAGTATTGTGGATGTAGTAGTTGTACTGCTTCGGAAGACCGTTTATCGTGAGCGAGCGCTGCCTTATGAACTGCCGGAAGGGAATTATATTACACATAGCATTGGATTGAGCATGGAGCGTGTGCGGTTGATATACTATGCAGTGATGCGAAAGGAAGGATACACTCCTAAAAATTATGCGCATAAGTTTGCACTAAAAAGGATTGAACTTTTTGAAAATTTTCATATTATTGAGCGCAGCTTATCGTTTGGATTGTTTATGTTTTGTGTGGGTCTTATACTGACAATGATTTATTTGTTGGTAGTGAATTAATATTTTTAACTTCTAAAGTTACCAGATTATTCGAGAGAAATTATCTTTGGAATTGTCTGGTAATTTTTTGTGCACAGAAAATAGCATTATATAGCGCTGCGGCGGGAAGCTTTCCCTATTAGATTGCAAACAGTATCTACAGGAAGACTGCGATAGATGTTCGTCGCGCAAGTAGGTTTTTTTGGTTGGATTACGAATTAAAAACTTGACATATATAGATAGTCGATATATAATCAAAAATATAATATATCGATTATCTATATATAGAATCGATGGTGGGAAACCTTAGAAAATTTATTTAACGATTCTAAAAGAAAGGAGTTTCAAATGGCAGTTGACAAATCATTAATATCAGGGAGTACATCCATGTTAATTCTGCGTCTATTGGAGGACAGAGATATGTATGGTTATGAGATGATTGAGACGCTCGAGGCAAAGTCAAACAATGTGTTTACCCTGAAGGCGGGAACGCTCTATCCGCTTCTGCATACCCTTGAGGAGAAAAATTATCTAACTTCGTATGAGTGCGAGGCAAATGGAAAGGTGCGCAAATATTACAGCATTACAAAAGGAGGCAAAAAGTATCTCAAATCAAAAAAAGAGGAGTGGAACGAATACCAGACAGCGGTTTTAAATGTGTTAGGTATGGCATAAAACATAAATTCAAATGGAAAGGAGAAGTATGATATGGAAGAATTTATCAAAATATTAACGGAACAAATCCGTTGTGTTAGAGCGCGAGAAGGTGTAGCACGTGAGCTTTCCAATCATATTATCGATCAGACGGAAGCGTATGAGCGAACGGGTATGACGCATGATCAGGCGCTTGAGCGAGCGGTGCATGAAATGGGAGACCCTGTGGAAATTGGTATTTCTATGGATAGAATCCATCGGCCACAGACTGACTGGAAAATGCTGATACTTACAGTGCTTTTAAGTGCCGCAGGACTTGTGTGTATGACACCAGTTTTTGGAATAAATTATATAATTTCCAGACAATTGATTTTTACGCTTGCTGGATTTGGGGTTATCATCGCAGTCTATTTTTTAGACTATAGTTTTTTGGGACGAATTGGGATTGCAGCAGGTATTATATTAACAGGGATATTTTTGTTAGGGAAACGTTATTATTTTCAGACTATCAATGGACGGATACCAGCGATGTCAATTCTAGTATATCTGTATGTACCTATATTTGCAGGAGTCTTGTATCAGTTGCGCAAAAAAGGAGTTAAAGGGGTAATTTTGGCAATAGGGACTATTGGAATAATTTGTATGTTGACATTCTATTTTTCACACAGTTTAACGGTGGCAGGCAATATTTTTTTGTGCATGATAGTTTTATTTATTGTTTCAGTTGCAAAAGGAATGTTTGTCAAAGGTAAAAAGTATATCGCTAGATGCATTGGTTTTGTGGTAATTTTACCAACTGTGTTTTTGGGCTGGCTATTTTGGTCAAATAGAGATTCACTTCACGTTCTGCGCCTTGTCGCATTTTTTAATCGAAATCAGTATCAGGAGGCAGAAGGATATTTTTACAAAATAATTCGAGATGTTTTGCACAGTTCTAAATTGATAGGAACTGGCAATAATGCATATTTTGAGGACTATTATTTTCCGGGGCTTAAAGAGGGAGAATTGCTGCCACTAGTGATTATCTACCATTTTGGTTTTATTGTGGGAATTGTACTTTTGCTTTTGTTAGCGGGATTTATTTTGCGCGCAATCCATATTGTATATCGTCAGAAAAATCAGCTTGGTGTTTTGGTGTCCTTGGCATGTTTTCTTGTGCTTGGTGTCAATTGTGTTGAGGGAGTTTTGATCAGTGTTGGCTTGTTTCCAGTCACAACAGCCGCAATTCCGTTTTTGACACGCGGAGGTAGCACAATACTTGTCTATGCAGTGCTGATTGGATTGCTTTTCAGTGTTCATCGCCATGAAAAGATACTTACACAGGAGGCAATGGAATAAGTTGTCTATGTAATTTTTGCCAATGAGTGACTTTTGTTTGACGTTAAAAAGTTTTAACCGTATAATTGGAAACGGAAAAGATTGATATAATAAAAGATTAAATGACAAAAAACTTTTTAGGTTACAAAAGGAAGGAGTTTGCAAAATGTTAAAAAAGATTTTGGGGGGAATCTGTTGTTTTTTGGCGATTGGAGGAGTTCTTGCAATTGCTTCTGATACAAGTACAGAATCTGCAACTGTGAACATAGGAATTAGTATTTTCTTCATTATTATCGCTATTCTTTTCTTTACGAGTGATAAACGTAAGGAGAAACGCCAAAGAAGGAAAGAAGATTGGTATGCCAGCTATAACGAAGCAATAAAAACATGCACAATGAAACATATAAATGGTCTGCCTATTGCTGAAAATATGGATTGTAAAATTACTGCAATGGATGATAAATTTATGTTTTCGTCTGGCACTATGAATTTTGAGTTGGAAAAATCAAAGATAACAGATATGTGTATTCGTACAGACCAGGAAATAGAAGAGCAATATGTTTCCTCTATTGGCGGTGCTGTTGGTGGCGCTGTTTTATTCGGGCCTTTAGGAGCAATGATAGGAGGAAGAGCCAAAAAGAAGACTGTTAAGAATGAAATTCACAATTACTTAATTATTACTTACCAATCACCGGACATAAAATATATTGGTTTTGAGATAGACCGTAGCTTAGCATCTGCGGAGGCATATGTAAATGATTTTAAGAATAGAAATGTTATAGCAGGAACTTACCAACTATAGAATGCTAATAATTAACCCCCTAACAGTTATAATTGTTAGGGGGTTTTATGCGCAGACCCGTGTAGAGGAAAGAAGTCGCTAAAGTGACACACAGGTCGCGCGCATAAGAAGATTATTCTCTAATTGATTTGTATTAATAATGTTCTAAAATGTTTAGAATCGTATCAATAATAAGAAAGTAATATCTTGTAGGTTAAGTACAATATAATTTAAAGAGACAATCCCAATTGAAGTGTGTTTGGTTTCATGTTATAATAATCTCTATATATCATGATGTTGGGGTCAAAAGGTATTTTGCCCCCCTATGATACCACGGATTGCTCCGCATTTCATGCTCCCGCAATCCTAAAACA
>BLMC01000019.1 GCA_011959805.1 Lachnospiraceae bacterium
TTCTCTGCTTTTTATTTTGTGACCAGAGCGATATGTAGTATGTGGTGAATAAGGAGTAAATATAAAGTTTAGGGTAGTAACTATATTTTTCACATATGTAAAATATTTGCATAGGATAAGAATACATGCTATGATTAGAAGTAAAGTGCAGTCAAGGAGTGGAAAGATGAAAAAAGTTGTGTTGATTGGTCCAGTTTATCCATATAAAGGCGGTATCGCTCATTATACAAGTTTGCTATATCAGGCGCTTTTACGTAAATATGAGGTCGAACTAATATCTTTTCAAATGCAATATCCGAAATTCTTATTTCGGAAAGAACAAAAAGATTATCGCAATGATATGTTTCGCGTTTCAGAGGCGCAGTTTCTAATTAATACGGCAAATCCAATCAATATTATTCTTACAGCGCAGAAAATTAAAAAGAAGAAACCAGATTTAGTAATTTTACAGTGGTGGCATCCATATTTTGCACCTTGTTATTGGATTTTGGAAACTATGCTTGGGAAAAAAATACAAAAAATGTTTGTTTGTCATAATGTATTTCCGCATGAGCGCTTTCCAATGGACAAGCTATTAACTAAAATGGTTCTAAAAAAGGCAAATTACTTTATAGTGCATTCTCACAGTGATGGGATAGACCTGATTACGATTAAGCCAGATGCACAATTTCGGCAAAATCCACATCCAACATATCATGCATTTCGGCTACGTGGAATTACAAAAATACAGGCGCGGCAAGAGTTGGCAAAAGACCCAGAAGAGAAGTTGCTGCTATTTTTTGGATTTGTACGAGATTACAAGGGATTGCGGTATTTGATTCAGGCATTACCACAAATAAAAAAAGAGTTGGATACAGTTAAACTTATGATTGTTGGCGCGTTTGGCAATGATAAGGAGGAATATCTTCAACTGATAAAAAGTTGTGATGTTGAGGATTGTGTAGAGGTAACGGACGGATATACGCCAGATAATGAGGTAGAGAAGTATTTTGCTGCCTGCGATTTGGTAGTATTGCCTTATGAGTCTGCAACACAAAGTGGAATTGTACAGATTGCATATGGTTTTGAAAAGCCAGTTATTGTAACCAATGTGGGCGGTTTGCCAGATGTTGTGATAGACAAAAAAACAGGATACGTTGTGGCGCCTAGAAATCCGCAGCAGCTTGCACAGGCGGTTATTGCATTTTATAAAGAAGATATGGCGGAAAAGTTTGTGGAGAATGTGCGAAAAGAGGCATATCGCTTTTCTTGGGATAGAATGACAGAAAAGGTGGAGGAGTTGCTACAAAATGAATGAGCCATTGATTAGTGTAATCGTGCCCGTTTATAATGTGGAGCATTATATAAAACGATGTGTTGACAGTATTCTTGCACAAACCTACACGAATTTAGAAATTATTTTGGTGGATGATGGGTCGACAGATGATTCAGGGAAGATTTGTGATGAGTATGCTATGACTGATTTGCGTGTCAAAGTTATTCATATAGATAATAATGGACAAGCCGAAGCTAGAAATTTAGGGATGAACAAGGCAAAAGGTTATTATTTTGCTTTTGTTGATAGCGATGACTATATTGCGATAGATTATATTTCGTATTTATACGAAATAATGCAAATACATCAGGCACAAATATCAATTTGTGGCTATTGCAAAATAGGGGAAAATAATTCAGATAAAAAAGACAGGAAGATTATTTTGGATAGAGAAATCAAAGTATATGATTCTAAAGAAGGTATTCTTCAACTACTGTATCAAAGAGGAATACTGACTGTTGTATGGGGGCGATTATTTAAGGCTGAACTATTTAGAGAGATTAACTTTCCAAAAGGAAAACTGCATGAGGATGTTGCTGTCTTATATAAACTATTTGATATTGCCAATAAAATAGCTTGTGGAGACCAAAAGAAATATTTTTATTTTCAACGTGTAGGAAGCACTATGAATAAAAGATTTTACAAGCAACGTATGGATTATCTTGAATTTACAAAAGAATGTATTCAGTATATGAATAGAAATCATCCTCGGCTAACAAAGGCGGCGATTTCCAGACATTTTAGTGCTTGCTTTGACTTGTTGTCTTGTATTGGAAATGACAAAAAAATATTTGCTGAGGAATATCTACAGATTGTTCAGGAAATTAGGAAGTATCGGAAAACAGTGTTATTAGATTCAAATGCACGGTTAAAAAATAGATTAGCGGCAGCAGGTTCGTATGTTTCTATTATGGCAATTCAGAAGTTAAGTTGTTTGCTAAAAAGACCGTAAGAAATGATTGGCTTTATGTCAGCAGAGTTGACGTGCACGCCGCAGCGAGAATGGATTATGGGAGTAAAATAATAGAAAAGATGATAAAACAAGCGGAAAAAATAAGTATTATAATTCCTGTATACAATGGCGCGACCTACATTATAGAAACATTGAATAGTATATTGCAATCGACGTATCAAAATCTGGAAATAATCATTATCAATGATGGTTCTACCGACAATAGCAGAGAAATCTGTGAGCATATGCAACAGAAGGATTCTCGTATTGTAATCTATGACCAGAAAAATTGTGGTGTTGTTTCTGCCCGAAATAATGGAGTATCAAAAGCAACGGGAGACTATCTTTGCTTTTGTGATCAGGATGACATTGTTGACCCTATATGCTATGCAAAACAAATTGAACGAATGGAACAGGACAAAAGTGATCTGTGCATGTGCAGTGTTGGGCGAAGTATCGACGGGAGATATTCTGCCTTTGAAGTATCGGAGGATGCATGTTACGAGGGTAAGGATATTTTGGAACAACTTTTATATCCACTTCTTTTTAATGGTTTTGCACCGCCAATTCAAATGGGGGAAAAGAATCGTTATCCACATATCTGGTCCTGTATGTTTCGGGCAAACTTTTGGAAAACACATCAGATACAATTTAGAAAATATGTTCATTTTGAGGACGATCTATTAGTTAAGACACAAGCGTTAGCGAGCGCTGTGCGCGTCAGTACAATTGCGCATATAGGATATTATTGGCGGGTGAATCTAAAATCAGTGACTTATGCGCATTTATATATTGAAAATATTGCAGAGAAGCAACAAAAATGTTATGAGGATTTGTATCAGAGTGTAGTTGATAGAATAGGTGATGAAAAGATATTACAAATGTTCCAATGTGCAACATACTGTAAACAATATTTGGAAGCAATTCATAATTTAGCAAGCCCAGATAGAAAGAAAACATGGAGCAATATACATGCATATTATAACAATAATATTTATGACCGCAATTTTGAAAAATGTGTTGCTGCTGCTAAGTATGTGAAAAAGGGAAAGATAAAACCACAGATAATTTTGCACCTTTTGGCAAGAAAACATACGATATTAAGTTATTATGCAGAGAAGGTGCTTGACTGGGTATTATTGATTACGTTGCATTCACAGACACTTACCAAAATTGAAAGAAAGTTAAAAGGGATAAGAGGATAAGAATGAAACAAGCAAAGGTTATAGGTAAGAGAATTGAAAATCATAATTGGTTTTTCATAGTAATTTTATTGTTCATAGGAAGTACAATTATGCGAGGCATTTTGAGTGACTTTCCGAAAGCTTTGCGAATATACCCTGATGAATTAAGATATGTAAGTATTGCAAACAGTCTTATGCATGGACAAGGATTGCAGATACATAATATGAATAGTGATTTTCAGAAGATACTCTATAGTATTTGCATTATGCCTGCTTTTTTGGCGAAATCATCTGCAATGCAGATTCGGATAATAGGATATATTAATAGTATTATTGTATCAAGTTCAGTGTTTCCAGTATATTTACTTTGTCGGAAAATGCAATTAAAAGATAAGGAAGTTGGGATAATTTTGGCTTTTTGGATAACACTTCCTACGCTATTGGTCAGTATGTACTTTATGAGTGAGGTGATTTATTTACCTCTTTCATTATGGGTAATTTATTGTGCGTGGAGTGCTTTTGATTCAGATCGGTTAAAAGAGAAACTATGTGCCAATTTTATTTTAGGAATTTTGTGTTATCTTGCATATCTATGTAAAGAAATCGCACTTTATTTTGTTCTTGCATATCTTTTTGTTTGTATTTGTCGGATTTTTATACAGCAGATAGACTGGAAGAATGAAATCATATGTTTGGTTATATTTGGAGGGATATTTATACTTTGTTTTTTGGGTATGAAAGAAACACTTTTTTATGGTATGGGAAATTCTTATAGTAGTTATAATCTTTCGAATATTAAGGGATTGGATCTTTTAAGCTCTTCAAGTAAGGTTAAGTATTTGTTGTATAGTTTTCTCTATGATACTTTATTTGCAATACTTGGATTGGGTATATTTCCTGTGTTGTTTCCTCTTTTCTCGCTTAATAAAGATAAAAAAGAATCATGGTTTTACATTTTCCTTTTAATAGCATTTTTGATTGGATGTGCGACAATAGCATTTACAATTACACTTCCTGAAGAATTTGGAAAAAGGTCACCAAGACAACACTTAAGATATTTGGAACCTTTTGCAATTCCTTTTTATATATTATTGTTGAATTATATAAAGCAACAAAATATATCTGCAAAGCAGTTAAAAATATTCATTATAGAAATGGCATTATTTGCGATTCTTTTTATTGTTTTGGGAGCAGGGGGTGGAAGTAATATTATAGATAATAGTATGCTGATTTATTATGAATTTTTTGCGCGATTTATTTGTAAATCAGATACAGGGTTATTAATGATTCGGATTTTGATGTCACTTTTATTTTGTGTAGCAGTATTTTTTATTTCTAAAAATAAGAATAAGTTTGTCATAATGTTTGGTATTGTATTTATTATTATAAATATTATAAATAGCTTGGGTGGATATTTTGCATGTCTTTATAGATACACTATAGAAGAGGAGCAGCGAGTACAGGCATCGGAGGCAAATGATTATTTGTGGACGATTTCTGGAAATATACTGCTTATTACAGATAAGGGATGGGAGTCAGAGGATAGTAGACTATTTGATACTTATATCAATAGGGATTTTTACGTTGCGGAGATTGATATGATCACAGCAGATGGGATTTTAGAGGATTTTGTGCTGGATTTACAGACAGAATCTATAAAGTGCAATTTTCCATATGAGTATTATAGTGATTTAACAGAAATTGATTATTTGATTGTGAAGGAAGATTACAATATTAGTTTTCGAGAGGATTCTGTAGAGGAGATAACAGATTTTTCGATAGAAGGATATAAAATGTATCGGAATAAAGAACCAAGATTTATACGATTTGCTAATTTTTAGAAAAGTTGGTTTCATAGGGAGTGTGATTAGAAATTGTGAGAAAATTTTGTATATGGTGGAGAAAATTATTTGAGAAGAATAAGGACACTATTGAGCCGAATGATCTAATAGTATGGATTAGCTTCTTCATATTGGGATGTTGTGTTTATTTTATGAAGATATCAAATGATTTATCTAATCCAGATTCCATTTGGAATGGAGTTTATTTTAAGAAAACTTCTGGATGGGAAATTTCTTTGGGAAGATATATGATTGCTATTTTACAGTTTGTACGTAATTATATTGTAAACTCTTGTTTCATTGTTTTTGCAAGTTTGATTTTACTATCTATGTCAATTATTTTTATCTTAAAGATATTTGATATAAAAACATTTGGATGGAAGTTGGTCATTGGTGCTTTAATTATTATTTCTCCTACAGTGGGTAGCACATTAACTTATTATTATTGCTCCGATTTATATATGTTAGGTTATTTTTTAGCCGTTTTATCTGTGTGGTTTATGGTTGGAAAAGGAGGACGAACAGGAATTATTTTTTCTGGTATTGCTTTGATGCTATCAGCAGCACTTTACCAGGCATATATTAGTTTCGCCATTTTATTATGTCTGATGTATATAATGAAATTATTGATAGACAATAAGGTTGCCAAAGAACAGATTTATAAATCCGTTGGAACTTGTATTTTGGGAGGCATCTTAGGAATAGCATTGTATCTTTCGAGCAATAAGATTGTGCAAATAATTACTGGAATTAAAGCAACTGAAGACAGAGGTTTTTCTCGAATGGGAATGATTGATACAAATCAAATTATCAATCAGATAAAAAATTGTTATATTACGTTTTTTGAATATTATTTTTCTGATTCTATGATAAACAATAATTATTATGGTAGGAAGTATATTAATTTATTGTTTTTTATTGCAATTGTTACTATAATAATCATAATTTTACGAAAACAAAAATTACTAATTTATAGAAAAATTTTTTTTGTTTTATTATTGTTGTTTATTCCTTTGGGGTTTATGAGTATTTGTATTTTAGCACCAGAAGTAAGTGTATTAGATAATACAGGGGTATTAATGCTTCCAACTATGAATTATATATATGTATTTGCAGTTATATTATTTGAAAGTATAGGTGAAAAAAATAGTTGGTTTACCACCGTTGGAATTACGCTTTTTGTACAATTAATATTAGTTTTTCTTATGTTGCTTTCATTGGAACTTGGAGGACAGGTTTATATAAAACATAATATGTTAAAAACATACAATGTAGCAATGCAGATACATAATAGGATAGAACAATATGGAGTAAGGAATAAAATATGTGTTATAGGAAATATGGAGGAGGGGAACTATCCAGAACTTTATCCAGACTTAAAAAATAGTCAGCATTGGGTGGCGGCTGGAAATAAAACAATTTGGCCAACTTTTGAAGGTACTCAGAATTGCTGGATATGTTTTATAAAACAATATCTAGGCAAGGCGTATACCGTATGTTCTCTGGAAGAATATTATGAAATTATAAATACACCAAAATATTCACAAATGGGTATTTTTCCTGATAAGAATGGAGTTTCTGTGATAAATGATATCGTTGTAATTAAACTTAGTGATACGACATGGTAAATGTTGAATGGGTGAGCAACAATAAACACAAAAACAGGGCAATTTTGATTAAGACTGCCATTAGAAAATATGTTATACTCATACTATCAAATCTAATAAAGGAGGATGTAAGTATGGGTGATGCGAACATAATCCAAAAAGTATTGACTTATATAGAGGACCATATAGAGGAAGAGCTTTCTTTGGATAAGATAGCGTCGGAGTTGAACTATTCAAAATTTTATATGGCACGAAATTTTGCAGAGAGAACAGGTTGTACAATATACAAATATATTCAGGGAAGAAGGTTGACATTAGCAGCGCAGAAACTTGTTGAAACCAATGAGCCTATTGTTGAAATTGCATATGAGGCACATTACAGCTCGCAACAAGCATTTACACAAGCATTTCATAGGGTTTATCAATGTTCGCCACAAGTATATCGAAAAAATGGCATATTTTATCCAGCGCAAATGCAGATTGTATTGTGGACAACACAAAGGTTGTTTGCTAAAGATTATACAATAGGAGGTAAAATGGCAGCATGAATACAATTCCCTATGTAATAGAACAGACAAGCAGAGGCGAACGCAGTTATGATATTTTCTCTAGGCTATTATCAGACCGAATTATTTTTCTAGGTGAAGAGGTGAGCAATACGTCGGCGAGTTTGATCGTGGCTCAGATGCTCCATTTGGAAGGGGAAGACCCAGATAAGGATATTCAGTTATATATTAACAGTCCCGGTGGCTCTGTCACAGCTGGTTTTGCAATTTATGACACAATGCAATATATTAAATGTGATGTATCGACAATTTGTATTGGACTTGCCGCAAGCTTTGGTGCATTTTTGCTTGCCGGTGGAACAAAAGGCAAGCGGTTTGCATTGTCAAATGCAGAGGTGATGATTCATCAACCGGCAATTTATGGAAATGGTGTGCAGGGACAAGCGACAGATATCAAGATTATGTCGGACCATATGCAACAAAGCAAGCAGCGGCTAAATCGTATTCTTGCAGCAAATACTGGCAAGACAATAGAGGAGATAGCACTTGCGACAGAGCGTGATAATTACTTGTCTGCTGAGGAAGCAATGCAATTTGGATTGGTCGACAAAGTAATTACACAGAGGATTTAAAAATTAAATTGGATATGCGCCAAATATTTTTAGCAACATAGAACAGTTTTGTTATAATGACCTCTTTTTTGTTGGAAAAATAAGCATGATTTGTAGTATTATGTAAGAAAAGTATAAATCTATTCTAT
Source organism: Lachnospiraceae bacterium (assembly GCA_011959805.1). Taxonomy (GTDB): domain Bacteria; phylum Bacillota; class Clostridia; order Lachnospirales; family Lachnospiraceae; genus COE1. The sequence goes on from BLMC01000019.1 coordinate 8,166, forward strand.
GTTTGTTTTATGTAGCTTATTGCAAAAAGTGTGTAAAAATAGAGTATGAGCGAGTAATTTTATATACACAAGTACCCGAGAAAATGTCACTTTTAGGTGGCATTTTTTATGTGCACAGACGCAGAAAGGTAATATGCAGCGAAAGCTGCCCGTGTCCGGCACACGAGTAGAGAAAGTAAACTTTTCGATTCGATTGTATACAGACATTTCAAAAAGCTATGTCAGTAACGTCGATGAATGCAGGAAAGAGAATGCTTCTTAATTTAATACAGAATTTTGTTTTTGTTGATAAACAGCATTTGTATGTTATAATATTATGCAGATTATAAAATAATGAAAAAAGAAGGGATATTTACTATGAAACCAGAATTATAATCTTGCAGATGAAATATTAAATTCTGTGCCCAAGCAAGGCTATTTGACAATCAGTAATGCTTTGCAATGGCGATTGCAATATGGGAGAGTAATATCGTTAGATAATCGTGTATCAGGGGTTACAAATTATGAGTGGTAAACGTGAATATGGAGATTATCAAACTCCTGCTTATTTTGCCAAGAAAGTATGTCAATACTTAAGAGATTATCGCCATATCGAACCATCCGCGGTAGTTGAACCAACGTGTGGACTTGGTAGTTTTATTCAAAGTAGTTTACTATTTGATGCCAAGGAATACTATGGGATAGAGATTAATTCCGAATATTGTGAGATTTGCAAAGAAAAAATTAGCGATGACAGAGTATCAATAATCAATTCTGATTTTTTTACATTTTCTTCTAAATCTCTAATTCGAGATCAATCACAGATACTTATTATTGGAAATCCGCCGTGGGTTACTAATAGCACTTTGTCAATGCTTGGCTCAGAGAACTTACCAATTAAAAAGAATTTTAAGGGATTGAGAGGAATTGATGCTATTACTGGCACGAGTAATTTTGATATTTGCGAATACATTATTTTACAGCTAATTAACGAATATAAAGATACTAATACGATTATTGCTATGCTTTGTAAAACATCTGTTGCAAGGAATGTGTTTCAAGAATTAAAAAGAAATAATATTTCGTTTGCGTCTTGCGATATAATTTTATTTGATGCGTCAAAGGTATTTGGAATTAATGTAAGCGCGTGTATGTTATATGTTCAACTTACAAATAAAGATATATCATTAGATCGATGTAATGTCTATTCCTTTGAAAATCCTACGATAATTCAGTGTCAGTTTGGCTTCTCAAACGGTCAATTTTGTAATAATATAGATACTAAGACAGATAATTTTGATGGTCAATGTTGTTTTGAATGGCACCAAGGAGTCAAACACGATTGTTCTAAAGTGATGGAATTAACACAAGCGAATGATGTTTTTCTAAATGGAAAAAAAGAAATGGTTGAGATTGAGACAGATATGATATTTCCATTAGTCAAAAGTAGTATGTTTAAGATGCCCATTCTTCATCACTTCTCAAAATTTGTAATTGTTACGCAAAGAAAAGCGCGTGAGGATACAAAACATCTTATGTATGAAATGCCAAAGACATGGAAATATTTATATGATAACAGAGAATTATTTGAATGTCGAAAAAGTTCCATTTATCGTGGAGCACCTCCTTTTTCTATGTTTGGAGTTGGTGATTATTCTTATTCGCAATATAAAGTGGGAATAAGCGGATTTTATAAGAAGCCTTTATTTTCTGTATTATATTCGGAAGATAGAAGACCTGTAATGACAGATGACACATGCTATTTTCTATGCTTTGATAGTTTTGATATGGCTTATGTCGCGATGCTTTTGTTAAATACAACAAAGGTGCATAATTTTTTGATTCGTATTGCTTTTCTTGATGCCAAAAGGCCATATACTAAGAAAGTTCTTGAACGAATTGATTTTGGTAAAATTATTGATTGTATTTCTATTGATGAACTGAAACAAACAGAACAAAAGTTGCATTTAACGCAATATATCAACATTTCTTTGTACGACGAGTTTCAGTCTTTACAACGTTCAGTAAAATTATGATAATATTGTGATGATATGTGCGAAGGCATTTTAAGATAGTATAGTTTAAATTTTATGAAACGGAGTGCAGAATTGATATTGCACAGAGAGGATATGGGATGCAATATACACAAAGCTACGATTCTCCAATTGGAAAGATTTTGTTAGCAAGCAATGGGAATGCTTTGACAGGACTATGGTTTTATGGGCAAAAGTATTTTGGTAGTACACTTGTGGAGCAACAAGAACAAAAAGAACTGCCAATTTTTGAGGAGACAGTACAGTGGTTAGACATTTATTTTAGTGGACAAAAACCAGATTTTACACCATTTTTATCTGTGGAGCAGTCCTCGTCATTTCGCCGTGAAGTATGGGAAATTATGTTAAAGATTCCGTTTGGAAAAACAATGACTTATGGGGCAATCGCAGCAGAACTTGCCAGACAGCGGGGAATTGAGAAAATGTCAGCACATGCAGTAGGCGGTGCAGTCAGCCACAACCCAATTTGTATTATCATACCATGTCATAGAGTAGTCGGCACAGATGGAAGCTTAACAGGTTATGCAGGCGGAATCGATAAAAAAGTGCAGCTTCTTACATTAGAAAACGCGGATATGTCGCAGTTGTTTATTCCCAAGAAAGGGACAGCGCTATAAAATAAACTTTGCCATAAGTTTTCAAGATAGAATTGTGTAATAGAGGAGTGGATATGACAAAAGGCAAAAAAATAGTATTATTGACTCTGATTATAGTCTGTATTTTAGTAGGGGGTTTTGTATGGTATGTGACGGATTATTATCATGTGGTGGATTTGGAAAGCGCTATGGAAGAAACAGAGCTTGTTAGAATTGCAAAGATAGATATTGGATATTGGTATGATGGACCTGGCGAGGAGAATGCACTAATTTTTTATCCGGGAGCGAAAGTGCAGGAGGTAGCATACGCGCCGATTTTAAAAATGTTGGCAGAACAGGGTGTGGACTGTTTTTTGATACATATGCCATGCAATCTGGCGTTTTTGGGAGTAGATAGAGCAAACAGTATTATAGAGACCTATCAATATAAACATTGGTTTCTTGCGGGACATTCCCTAGGTGGAGCAATGGCAGCTTGTTACGCAAGTGAAAATAATGACAAGCTGGACGGACTTATTTTTCTGGCAGCGTATTCTACGAAGAATTTGACAGGCACGGAATTGGATATTCTTTCTATCTATGGCAGTGAAGATAAGGTGCTCAATATGGAGAAACTTATCAGTAGCAGACGGTTTATGCCAGATTGTTTCCGGGAGTATTGCATCGAGGGTGGAAATCATGCAGGATTTGGAGACTATGGAGCGCAGAAGGGTGATGGCACAGCTTCGATTACAGTAAAGAATCAGCAAGATATGACTGTGGCAAAAATATTGGAAATGATAAAATGAAAGACAAGTTGAAACAAAATTTAGAGTACAGTGAAAAGGAGTTTGGTTATGAATAATGAAAAACAAAAGAAACTATTAAGTGAAATAACAAATGTAGTGCGTGATTGTGGAGAAATTATTCTTCATGCAGACAGAGATAAAAGTTGTATTGATGAGAAAGCTGGACATGCTAATTTTGTCACAACCTATGACAAAAAGGTACAACAGGAGCTACAAAAGCGTTTGCTTGAAATTTTGCCGGAGGCTGTTTTTGTCGGCGAGGAGGAGGAAATTCATGCATCGATTGCAAAAGGATATGCTTTTATTGTAGATCCAATTGATGGTACGACCAACTTTATAAAAGATTATCATATGAGTGCGATTTCTGTAGGGCTTACGCTGGACGGGGAACGGTATATGGGTGTTGTCTACAATCCATATCTAAATGAAATGTTTACAGCAATAAAAGGGCAAGGAGCATTCTTAAATGGGATACCAATTCACGTTTCATCAGAATCTATTGAGAATGGTCTTGTGTTGTTTGGTACAGCTCCATATTATGAGGAATTGAACAAAAAGTCTTTTGAGATGGCTTACGAATATTTTAAACGTTCGATTGATGTGCGTCGAAGCGGATCAGCGGCACTTGACTTGTGTAATGTAGCCGCAGGCAGAGCAGAATTATTTTTTGAGTTGCGTCTCTGCCCGTGGGATTTGGCAGCAGGTTCTCTTATTGTAGAGGAAGCTGGCGGAAAAGTTACAACAGCTGAAGGGGGCCAGATTACATTATATGAGCCATGTTCTTTGATTGCGACAAACGGGATTGTAACCAATTCAGAGTATTAGATATGAATAAAAAATCATGCTGTTTCAGATACTAATACAACGGACAATATTGTATTTGCTATTGTTCGTTGTACTTGTATATATGTTTTATATAAGTGCAATCAATCCTCAATTTTTATTATACGAAGGAGCTGTATAGAAGAAAATACAGCCTATGTTAGAGCATGTAAAAATAATTTCTATTAGATTCGGTTTATTGAAGAAATATTGAAGAGTCTATTAAAAGATATGGATAACATGTTCTGAGACAGTAAAATAAATTGGTTTTTTGATTGGAGGACACTATGATTTTAACAGAGAAAGAAACAGCAGCAGTCAAGGATTTACAGCAGCAAGAGCAGACTTGTATTGAAAAGTATCAACGTTATTCTTGTGAAGCAAAAGACACCGTCCTAAAGGATTTGTTCAAGACACTACAAAACAAAGAGCAGGAGCACTTTAACTCATTACAACAGGTTCTTGGCGGTTCTGTTCCCTCCTGTAACTGCAACGACTCAGATGGCAAGAATTATAATCCAAAAGCCACATACGATAAGATGAACGATTCCGCAGACAAAAAGACAGACAACTTTCTTGCGACAGACTGTATTGTTTCAGAAAAACTTGCTTCTTCAGAGTACAATACAGATGTATTTTGTTTTAAAGATTCTAATGTGCGCAAGCTTCTTGCAGACATTCAGATTGAAGAGCAAAATCATGCCGAGATGCTGTACAAATATAAGACTGTAAACGGAATGGCATAAGATTTTGAGAGAAAGAGGGCATGGGAAACCATGTCCTTTTATCTTAGTCAAAGAAGATTTCGATATCTATAAATGGTGAGAAGAATACAACTTTGTCTCAGTGGGTGAACAATATCCGACCAAGATTAAGCTTCTGGCATCTTATTTTATTCTAATAAATGAAATTTATTGCTATCGATATTTGATTCCTGTATAATGAAGAACAAATAGAATTATGCAACATGCAATCAAATGGAGAACGCAGAATACCACATAATGAAGGATTCATAAAGAAAGGACACAGATGAAAAAGACAAGTATTTTTAAACAGTTGTTACTGCCAATCATTGCGATTGTATGTACTTTGGCAGTATGTTTGGTGGGCGTAGTAGTATTTATTTTTGTAAAATCATATGAGCAGGAAATTTATGGTAGAAGTCAAGATAAGTCACAGCTTGTATCGGGTGAGATTACTGCATTTTTGGATGGCGCTTATGGAATTGTAGAGGAATTGTCTGTGAATCCTAGTATTTTAACGATGGATACCAATATACAGAATTCTATTTTGGCAGATTGTGTCAGACGAAATCCATATTTGGAACTGCTTTATATCCAAGGAAAAGAAGGGATGCAAACTGGGCGGTCTTCTGGTGAACTTGCGGACCGTTCGACTCGATGGTGGTTTGTACAGACAGCACAACAGCAGAAGGCGTTTGTCTCAAAATCATATTACTCTGTAAATACTGGTATGCCGTGTGCCTCTATTTTTTTTCCGATGTATCAGGAAGATATATTTGTTGGAATTTTTGCAGCAGATTTAAGACTAGATTACTTACAAGGAATTATTGAGAAATTTTCGGATGTGGAAAACGGAGAGTATTCTTTTGTGATTGACGGGGAAGGTGTTGTGGTTGCGCATCCAAATAGTAAGCAGATTGAGGAACTTTACAATTATAAACAGATGACTAGGACAGTGTCCAGCAAAAATGCTGCTGGACAGATATTTCTGGACATAGAAGGAAATATTGTGACAGAGGAACAAAACATAATAATTTCGGAAGATTATCAGAAGATTATCTCAGATGTTATGAGTGGATATTCTGGGAGAGGGAAGATTAAAAACGAAGGGGAAACATATATTGTAAGTTACGCACCAATAACACTCAAAGGTGCTTCTGACTCGTGGTCTGTGATTACCCTCTACAGAGAAAAGGAGGCGATGACACCAGTATATCAGATGATTGCTGTGGCTGTTTTGGTCGCTATGGCAATGATTGTAATCGCAATTTTTGTGGCTGTGGTGCTGGCGCGTAGATTGACATATCCTATTGTGTCGATTACAGAATTGATTGGGAATGCTTCGGAAGGTGATTTTACGGTGCAGGCAAAAGAAGGTAGCAGAAATGAGATTGGTGTTCTGGCAAAGAGTTTTAATAAAATGATTGGAAAAATCTCTGTAATCCTCACAAAAATCGCTACAATCACCGGTGAGGTTGTGGAAAGTGCAGAGCATTTAAACCAGATTGAGATACATATGAATTCGACAAGCCAAGCAGTTCATGCAATTTTGGAGGGCTCAGAGGCACAAAATATAGATGTAAAACGTGTTGTTATACAACAGGAGACACTAAGTGAAAAATTTGGACAATTACAGGAAAAAAGTGGATTTTTACTGACAGATGCGCAGAATACCATTACTTCTGGCGAAAATGGAATGCAAAGTGTCATAGAACTTCGACGACAAAATGAAGAAGCTTTGAGAGGAATAGGAGATGCCTATGAAAAGATTATGACATTGGAGGAACAATCCAAGAAAATTTCTGGTATCTTAAATACAATCAATGAAATCTCTTCTCAGACAGGACTTCTTGCCTTAAATGCTTCTATTGAGGCGGCGCGTGCAGGGGAACATGGCAGAGGGTTTTCAGTGGTGGCAGAGTCTATTGGAAAACTTGCTGCCGATTCTTCTGCGGCAACAGTCAATATTGAGAAAATCATTGCGCAATTGTGCGTCGATATTACAAATGTGGTGACAAATATGGAACTGATTCGAGTAGGTATTGATGGGCAGGTATTGGCTGTAGACAAGGTACAAAAAACTTTTTCAGATTTTCGTATGTTGGCAGAAAAGACAAGGGAATCTGTCACAAACATGGAGGAATTGATAATGGAGATGCGTTCGTGTGACCATTCTGTGATGGAGGCAGTGGAACGAATCCGAAAGATTTCTGAGAACACAGCAGATTTAACTGAAAAAGTGGCGCATTCTTTGGAAGAACAGTTGGAGGGAATTCAACAAGTAGCAGCGGGAATCGATAATTTGTCCACTGTTTCCGAAGAAATGAAACAGGAGATGACAAAATTTATCTTGTAAGTAGCGCTTTGCCGTATAGTTTGAAACCCCTACAATGTTAGGCATTAGAAGAATTTAAGGAATGGAAAGGCATAGATAGGATAATGACCTGTTGGAGACAGGTTATAAAATGAATTTTATATGTATGACAAAAGATTTAAGATAAACATGGAAATTTTCCGGCTGATTAACAGCCGGAAAGTGGTTATTCAAAACTTATAAATTAAGGTTTAAGAATTGATAACATTTCGGTCAATACCATCAATAAAAGCTTGAATATTTTTTGCTACTTCTAAAATCAGACGTGTTCGTGATTCAACACTTGCCCAGGACATGTGCGGTGTAATAATAAGTTTTGTGCTATCTTGAATTTGTCTAAGTGGATTGAAAGGGTCCATCGGTTCTTTGTCAAGAACATCTAGTCCAGCCGCCATGATTTTTTCTGTCAAGAGCGCTTCATATAATGCCTGTGTATTTACAACAGGTCCTCTTGCCACATTGATTAGCACTGCAGTAGGTTTCATTTTGCTAAAGGCATTCTTGTCAATAAGGTTATTCGTTCTGTCGGTAAGTGGACAGTGCAATGAGACAATATCCGATGTGTGCAGCAGTGTGTTTAGGTCAACTTTTGGATATTCTGTGCATGTGCTTTTACCAGAGGTGGAATAAAAGATTACTTTACAGCCAAAAGCAGATGCAAGCTTTGCAACTTTTTGACCAATGGTTCCCATGCCAATAATACCCCATGTTTTATTATCTAAATCATGAAAAGCGCGGTCAAAATTAGAAAATCTGTCCTGTGCACTGTAGGCACCAGATTTTACATAATTGTCATAAAATGCAATTTTTTCAGATAACATTAACGCTAATAAGATTGTGTGTTGTGCCACGGCACAAGTGCAATAATTTATGACATTAGTGACTTTGATTCCCCGGCTTTTACAGTAGGATAAGTCTACACAGTCATACCCAGTTGCCAACAAACAAATCAATTTTATATTTGGCGCATCTGCTAGTGTATGCTCGTTCATAGGCGCTTTATTGGAGATAATAATATCAGATTCTTTTACTCTTTGTGCAACTTGTTCTGCGGTTGTATTTGCATAAGAAGTGACCACGCCAAACTGTTCAAAACAAGAGACATCAATATCTGTACCTACACTGTCTCTTTCTAATATAACAAGGTTCATAGTTCTTTCCTCCATTGATTTATAATTGTTTTAAAATGTTACAACGCGATGATTAAAGTCTTTGTTATCCTGTAAACTTGAGTATGAGTGCAAATTTCTCTGTAAAAAGTTGTTTATTGTGTTTTTTATCGTATCACAGATTATAAAGCGGTACAAGTGCTATTGTCACTGGGTTTTTGATTTGGTTTCTTTGCTTTACGAGGAGTGATATTTTTGATATGATATGCCCAGCAAGTATATTTGCGTTACGCATATAAAAGTGTGAATAAAAAGACAGTGAAAAGATTAAGTTTTGTTTTGGTGGTATAAAATACTATAAAGGTATGATTGATTAAATACACTGGATATAAAAAGGAGTATCAAAGGTGAACTCATTTGTGGAATTTCAAAATGTGAGCAAAATTTATAAGACGGGTGAGATATCGATACAAGCGCTACACGATGTTAATTTTCAAATAGAAAAAGGAGAGTTTTGTGTTATTGTAGGTGCTTCTGGCGCTGGGAAAACGACCATACTAAATATTCTGGGCGGGATGGACACGCTTACAGAAGGAAAGGTTTTTTTGGATTCTAATGAAATCTCCGCATATAATAAAAAGCAGTTGACTGGCTATCGCAGACATGATGTTGGATTTGTATTTCAGTTTTACAATTTGGTGCAGAATTTAACAGCATTAGAAAATGTCGAGCTTGCTGCACAGATTTGCAATGACCCACTGGACGCGGCGGAAGTTTTGCGCGAGGTGGGACTTTCTGAGCGGATGAAAAATTTTCCGGGACAACTCTCCGGTGGGGAACAGCAGCGCGTAGCAATTGCTCGTGCACTAGCCAAAAACCCTAAGTTACTTTTGTGTGATGAACCGACAGGAGCATTGGATTACAATACAGGAAAGGCTGTACTGAAATTGTTGCAGGATACTTGCCGCGACAAGAAAAAGACCGTTATTGTCATCACACATAATCAGGCGCTTACGGCGATGGCAGACCGTATTATTACTGTAAAAAGTGGTACTATTGTCAGTATGGTAAAAAATAAGCATATTGTGAAAGTGGAAGAGATTGAGTGGTAAATGTGAGAAGAAGACAATATTCGACAAAAATTGGAGGAAAATATGAAATCCATGTTGAAGAGAACGACTTTGCGGGAGATTTGGCAAAGCCTTGGACGATATCTCGCTATTTTGGCGATTGTGGCGATGGGGGTTGGATTCTTTGCGGGACTTAAAATTACACGTTCGGTTATGATTGGGTCAGCAAATGTCTACTTGGAGGAAAAGCAACTGTATGATTATTGTCTGTTGTCAACTCTTGGTTTTGAGGCAAAGGATGTAGTGGCGTTGTCGCAGAAGGAGGATGTCCGCGCTGTGGAAGGGGCAGTCACTGCGGACATTTTGTACGTAGATGAACAGGGAAATGAGGAGGTTATGAAGGTACATTCCCTGATGAAACAAATCAATGGGCTAGAAATTATCGCTGGTCGGTTGCCAGAAAATGATGCGGAGTGCGTTGTGGATTCGGTTTTGTATGATGAGAGTGCGATTGGAACTAGCATCGTATTTTCACAAAACAATACAAAGGAAGATTTGGATTATTTTGTCCATAATCGCTACACAATTGTCGGCATAGTACAGGCAAGTGCTTATATTCAGTTTGAGCGGGGGACTACTTCTCTTGGAAATGGCAGAATTAGTGGATTTATGTATGTGTTGCCAGAGGGATTTGACACAGACTATTTTACTGAAATTTATGTGAAATTTAATCAGGATTATCCAATTTATTCTGCAGAGTATGATGCGTATATAAACGAAAAAGAAAAAAGTTGGGAAACATATTGTAAAATACAGAGTGAACGCAGATATCAGGAAATTATTGCGAAGGCCCAGAGTGAACTTGCTGACGCGGAGAAAGAGTTTATAGAGGAAAAAGTTAAAGCGGAACAAGAACTTGCGGATGCTAAAAAAGAGTTAATGGATGCGGAGGCGGAACTTGCAGATGGTAAGATGCAATTTCAAGATGGTGAAAAAGAAATCGCGGATAAGAAAGCACTGCTTACAAATAAAAGAAAAGAACTTGTCAACAGTAAGAGTTCTTTGGCGGAACAAAGAGCACAGCTGGAAGTAGCAATTGCGCAGGCGAATACAGTGCCAGTTGAAGTGATGGATGCGGATTCATTACAACAATTTCAGGTACAGATGCAACAGCTGGAAATGGCTTTAATTCAGATTGAAGCCGGCGAACAGCAAATAGCTGATGGCGAAGCCGAACTTGAACGCGCACAACGGCAGATAGCAGAGGCAGAACAAAAACTTGCGCAGAGCAAACAAGAAATTGAAGAGGGGGAGGCCACGCTTTCTGATGGCTGGGTGGAATATAACGATGGTTATGCAGCGTTTGAGACCAAGATAGCAGAGGCGGAGCGAGAACTTATAAAGGCTCGGGAAGATATTGCTTTGATTGTCCAGCCAGATATATATGTCTTGGATAGAGACACCAATATTGGTTATGTGTGTTTTAAGAATGATTCTAGTATAGTTGAGGGACTTGCTAATGTGTTTCCCGTGTTCTTTTTTCTTGTGGCGGCATTAGTATGTATGACTACTATGAATCGTATGGTGGAGGAGCAACGTACACAGATTGGTGTGCTTAAGGCGCTTGGGTATGGTGAGGTAGCAATTATGGGAAAATACTTATTTTACTCTGGAAGCGCGGCACTTACAGGTTGTATTATAGGATATTTGCTTGGAATCCATCTGTTTCCATTTGTAATCTGGGAAGCTTATGGTATGATGTACAAAATGGGTGATATTGTTTTTGATTTTGATGGTGGTACAGCGCTTGTATGTCTGACATGTGCATTGCTATGTTCTATGGGTACGACATGGGTATCTTGCCGACATGAACTTAAAGAAGTGGCTGCTGCACTGATGCGTCCCAAGACACCGAGGGCTGGAAAGCGCGTTTTTTTGGAACGTTTTTTCTTTATTTGGAATCGGTTAAAGTTTCTGCAAAAGGTTTCTGTTCGCAATATAATTCGCTATAAGCGGCGATTTTTGATGATGGTAATTGGTATTAGTGGTTGTACTGCCCTGCTGCTTACGGGTTTTGGGATTCGGGATTCTGTCACAGATATCGCGCGCCAACAATTCGAGGAAATTCAGACATATCAACTTAATATTACTTTAAAAAATGATGTTTCGTCCAACAATTCATCTTCTTTGGACACACTAAAGGAAATGCTTACATCTTACGGTGGTACAGGTATCACTGCGTTTGAGACAACGCTCAACCTGGAGACTGTGGACAGTGTGAAGGCGGTGAATTTAATTGTAGTGGAAAATCCAGAACAATTGGGTGCGTATATTGATTTACACACCTCCACTGGGGAGAATATTGCATATCCAAAGGACAAAGAAGTAGTTATCTGCGACAAGATTGCGCAACGCTATCACATTAAAAAAGGTGATAGGATTCATTTGTATGATGAGAACAGAAAGGAAATTCAAGCTATTGTAAGTGGTATTTGCGAGAACTATATTTATAATTATGTGTATTTGAATGCGCAGACCTATGAGAAAGCAATAGGAAAACTTTCGTATAAGAATCTTTATGCGAATCTGGCAGAGGGTGAAGATTTACATGCAGCGAGCGCAGCACTTATGAAGCTAGAAAATGTGACAGCAGTTTCAGTCAACGCTGATATGTTGACGCGCTTTTCAAGTATGATGAGTAGCATGAACTATATTGTGTTTGTTATTATTGGTTGTGCGGCAGCACTTGCTTTTATCGTGCTTTATAATCTCAACAATATCAATATTACAGAACGGATTCGAGAAATTGCGACAATCAAGGTACTTGGATTTTACAAAAATGAGACAGCCGCTTATGTGTTTCGAGAGAATACAATGCTCACAGCAATTGGTTGTGTTGTGGGGCTACTTCTTGGAAAATTGTTGCATCTGTATGTGATGGATAAAGTTGATATTGACTTGATGTCGTTTGATATCCATATTAGGGTGCTAAGTTATCTTTTGAGTATTGTATTAACGTTTGTGTTTACATGGGTTGTCAATTGCATAATGTCCGGGAAGCTTGACAAAATTAATATGGCAGAATCGTTAAAATCGGTAGATTAGTGCACTGTAAAGGTATTGTTTATTATTTTGTGATTTTGTTATTGTTTGAGGGACTTTGTATTCATTACAAAGTCCCTCAAACAGTTTCGAGTGTGTTAGAAAAATATGTTAATACAGTGTAAAGCGCAGCACATCATCATGCGGATTTACTTTTGCCAGTCCAAGTTCTGTGACTTGCGCTTGAAATACTGAAAATTTTTCTTGGACTACAAAAAAGGCTTGTCGCATCTGTTCTGACGATAAAGTTTTTGCAAGTGTAACATGTGGTAGCCATGATTGGGGGTTATAGTATTTACTTACAGTTGTCTCTGGAATGCCAGAAATGGCATCGTTGACTTGCAAAGCTAATTCCTGAAGATATGAATTTAGCACAGGCATAATATATAGGACGTATGGAAACAATTGTCCAACTGTGACAAACTGTATTGTCCCTTGGCGAAGTTTACCCTCAAGCTGTTTTACAGCCGGAATCAAAACGTTCACGCTGCGCGCTTCGATGGAGGAGAGAGTCATGTGTGGTGGAACTTGTTTTTCTATCATATAATCATTTCCAGATGCGATAGCAATTTGCTCAATCAATGATTGGATTCGCCTGGTGGAAGCATTGTCAAAGTATACAGATATAAGATACATAGCAAAAAACACCTGAACTTTCTTTTTCTATAAAATATTTGTCATGCGATTTTTCTATTGTGATAGCGCACATGATTCTCCTTACCAAATTCCAAGTAAACGCTGCATTAGAAGGCTAATTCCTGTGATGCCAATCCAACAACAAAAACCCATAACAATTGGTTTGCCACCCATTTTGATTAGCTTGACAATGTTGGTATTGAGACCGATTGCAGCCATTGCAAGTACGATGAAGAACTTACTTAGTTCTTTTATAGGAGAGAATACACTAGCATCTACACCGAGGGAGACAGCGATTGTGGTGATGATTGATGCGGCGACAAAGTACAAGATAAAAAATGGAAAGATTTTCTTTAGACTTACTTTTTTCCCAGCCTCGCCATTGTTCTTTTCATTTTGTGTTCGGATAAATGCTAATACAAGTGTGATTGGAATGATTGCTAATGTTCTAGTAAGCTTTACGGTAACTGCGGTATCCAGAGTGCTAGAACCAAGGCTCCACATACTGTCCCAAGTAGAGGCAGCGGCAGTCACAGAGGAAGTATCGTTGACTGCAGTTCCAGCAAATATACCAAATGCCTCGCCTGTTTCCGTGGCAAATCCAATTAGTTTGCCAAATGTGGGAAAGAGCAGCGCCGCCAATACATTAAAGAAAAAGATAACGGAAATAGCTTGTGCCACTTCCTCATCATCTGCGTCAATAACAGGAGCGGTCGCTGCGATTGCAGAACCACCACAGATAGAAGAACCCACGCCAACCAATGTGGAAATTTTACCGGGAATATGTATTGTTTTGTGCATTACATATGCAATGACAAGGGATGTTGCAATAGTGCTGATAATAATAGGGAGAGATTGCCTCCCTGTCTGTACAATGACAGTCAGGTTCATACCAAAGCCAAGTAAAATCACTGCCCACTGCAAAATTTTTTTGGATGTAAATTTAATTCCGCTTTCAAGAGTAGATTTGTCTTTGAGAAAAAGCGTTACGATCATACCAGTGATAATCGCGATCACTGCGCCGCCAATAATAGGAAATTGTTTTCCCAAAAACCAAGAAGGAATTGCGATTAACAGACACAAGAGCAGTCCTTTTGCATTTTTTGTCATGAAATTCATATTTTTCTCCTTTGTGAATACCTTTTTTACTTAATTATATCGAATATATAAGAATCTGTCTATAAGGAGGTGACGACCGATAAGATATTTTGTGTAGGAAACAAAATGATAAACAACAATAGTGTTTTTACTCTTATTGTAAGGTTTTATACAAGGATTTTGTTTGAATATAAAATGGATAGTAGGAAGTTCTCCCTAACTATTTCTAAATAAAAAATTAAAACAGTAAAAAAGTGGAAAAAGCAGTTGACAACCGATTCAATTCGGTATATTCTGTAGCAAGAAAATACTTTGATAGTCAAAATATTTGAATATCAAAGTATCTTGGCAAGCATCAGATGATACTTGTTTTAAGTAAGCAATCAAAGTATTGAATGAAATGAAAGGATGGACTAAATCATGTTAGAAAGAGTAAAGGAAATTATTGAGGAGCAGTTAAATATCGAGGGTGTAGAGATTACTGAGGAGACTCGCTTTAAGGAGGATTTGGATGCAGATTCTCTTGATTTGTTTGAGCTTGTGGATGCGTTTCAAGAAGAGTATGGTGTGGAGATTCCGCCAGAAGATTTGGAGCAGATTACTACAGTTGGTTCAATTATTAAATATCTGGAAGACAAGGGTGTTGAGGCATAGGAAAACACGATATTGGGTCAGAACAAGATAAAACCCTGCAATTGTGTGCATTTGGCGGCAGTAAGCAGGTAGAGACAGGAGCTTGTATGAAAACAAGAGTAACAGAAATCTTAGGAATAGAGTATCCTATCATTCAGGGTGGCATGGCATGGGTTGCTGAGCATCATCTTGCGGCTGCGGTGTCAAAGGCTGGTGGTCTGGGAATTATTGGTGCCGGCGGCGCACCAGCTGAGTTTGTTAGAGAACAGATTCAACTTGTAAAAAAAGTAACCGATAAACCGTTTGGCGTCAATATTATGTTGATGAATCCTGAGGCAGACGCAATAGCACAGGTGGTTGTGGATGAGGGCGTCAAGGTTGTCACAACTGGAGCTGGAAATCCTTCCAAGTATATGAAGTTGTGGAAGATGGCAGGTGTAAAGGTTATTCCAGTTATTGCTAGCGTCGCGATGGCAAAGTTAATGCAGCGCGGCGGAGCCGATGCAGTTGTTGCGGAGGGAATGGAGAGCGGCGGTCACATTGGCTCGATCACTACAATGTCTCTAGTGCCCCAGATAGTAGATGCTGTGGAGATTCCGGTCATTGCAGCGGGCGGAATTGCAGATGGCAGAGGATTTGCAGCAGCATTTATGCTAGGTGCGGAAGCAGTGCAGATTGGCACGCGCTTTGTGGCAGCTACAGAGTCTATCGTGCACGACAATTACAAGGCAATGCTCATCAAGGCAAAAGACATTGATTCTGCTGTGACAGGTATGACAACAGGGCATCCTGTTAGAAGTATTCGTAACAAGATGACCAAAGAATACTTAAAGATGGAAAAGGAAGGGGCGGACTTTATGGAGTTGGAAAAGTTGACGCTTGGTTCGCTCCGAAAAGCTGTCATGGAAGGCGATGTGGTGAATGGAACAGTTATGGCAGGACAAATTGCAGGGCTTGTCAAAAAAGAACAGCCCTGTAAGGAAATTATAACAGAAATTATGGAACAGGGGTCGCTACTCCTGGGCAAAACAGATTGACAAGATAAATCGAATGGGTGTGATACATCGCCTAAAAGTTGTGCGCGGCTGCGCGGAGGAATAAAAAATGAGTAAAACAGCATTTATTTTCCCAGGACAAGGTTCCCAGTATGTGGGGATGGGAAAGGACTTTTATGATACATATGAAGAGGCGAAAAAGGTTTACCAGCTCGCTGGAAAGGTGTCACAACTTGACATGGAGGAGCTTTGTTTTACCGAGAATGACAGATTGAATATTACAGAGTATACACAGATTGCAATGCTTGCTACAGAGATAGCGATTTTGAAAGTTGTCGAATCGAAGGGGATAAAGGCGGATATCACAGCGGGACTAAGCCTTGGTGAGTATGGCGCGCTGGCAGCGGCGAGTGTTATGGAGCTGAAGGATTTATTTTATATTATTAGAAAACGTGGTATTTTTATGCAGGAAGCGTATCCAGAGGGAGGCGCTATGACTGCAATATTGGGGTTAGACAGCGATAAAATTGAACAAATTTGTCAGCAGACAGACGGCCTTGTAACAATAGCAAATTATAATTGTCCTGGACAGATTGTTATTACAGGTGAGGAGAAGGCAGTGACAGCGGCAGCAAAAGCATGTTCTGAAGCAGGCGCAAAGCGTTGTATACCACTTAAAGTTAGCGGTCCATTCCATTCTGAATTGCTAAAAGGTGCGGGAAAGCAACTCGAGAAAGAACTGTATAGTATTCATCTTAAAAATCCGTCCATACCCTATATTAGCAATGTAGATGCACTTATGGTAACAGAGGCGGCACCAGTGAAAACGCTTCTAAAAAATCAGGTATCTAGTTCCGTATGCTGGCAGCAGACAATTGAGAAAATGATCGCAGATGGTGTGGATACATTCATAGAAATTGGGCCAGGGAAATCTCTGAGCGGATTTATGAAAAAAATTAACAGCGATGTAAAATGCATGAATATAGAAAAGCTGGCAGATTTGGATAAAGTGCTGGAGGTAATAGGATGTTAGCAGGTAAGGTAGCTCTTGTGACAGGCGCAGGCAGGGGAATTGGCAAAGAAATTGCGCTTGCGTTGGCAGCAAATGGCGCGACAGTAATTGTAAATTATAATGGCTCGAAGGAGTGCGCGGAGGAAGTTGTCGCAAAGATTGTCCAAAATGGTGGCTGTGCGGAGGCAATACAGTGTAATGTATCGGATTTTGCGGCGAGTGAGGCATTTGTTAAAGAAGTGCTTGACAAGTACAAGAAAGTAGATATTCTTGTGAACAACGCAGGTGTTACTAGAGATAACCTAATTATGCGCATGACAGAAGAAGACTACGATATTGTGCTCGACACCAACCTAAAAGGTGCTTTTCACATGATTCGGCATTTATCTCGCAGCTTTATTAAACAGCGAAGTGGAAAGATTATTAACATCTCCTCTGTGAGTGGTGTTCTTGGCAATACAGGACAATCAAATTATTCTGCGTCGAAGGCTGGATTGATTGGACTTACCAAGAGCGTTGCAAGAGAGTTTGCAAGCCGAGGTGTCAATGTCAATGCAGTTGCACCAGGATTTATCGATACTGATATGACTAAAGGTTTGACGGAGGATGCTAAAAAGGCGTTAAACGGTATGATTCCTATGGGAAAGATGGGGAGTACGAAAAATATTGCAGACCTTGTTCTGTTTTTGGCGGGAGAGCAGTCAGACTATATTACCGGACAGGTCATCTGTGTGGACGGCGGTATGTGTATATAGAAAGGATAAGGGAAAATGAAAAGAAGAGTAGTAGTGACAGGCATGGGCGCAATTACCCCTATTGGAAATAGTGTTGCTTCCTTCTGGAACAGCGTAAAGGAAGGAAAAACTGGTTTTGGGCCAATTTCCTATTTTGATACGATGGACTACAAATGCAAGTTGGCAGCAGAAGTCAAGAATTTTAATGCAGCTGATTTTATGGATAAAAAAGCAGCGCGCAGAATGGAACCCTTCTGCCAGTTTGCAGTGGCAGCGGCAAAGGAAGCAATGGAGGATGCAGGACTTGACATGACAAAAGAGGACCCTTATCGCGCTGGCTGTGCAGTGGGAAGCGGCATTGGCAGCCTTCAGGCAATGGAGCGAGAGCATACAAAGTTGGAGGAAAAAGGACCTTCCAGAGTAGCACCTCTTTTAGTGCCACTTATGATATCTAATATGGCAGCAGGAAATGTGAGCATCGCTTATAACTTAAAAGGCAAAAGTATCAATGTAGTAACGGCATGTGCTACAGGCACAAACTCCATCGGAGAGGCATTTCGCACAATTCAGTATGGCGATGCAGATATTATGGTGGCAGGTGGAACAGAGAGTTCTATTACCCCGATTGGAATTGCCGGATTTTCTTCGCTGACAGCACTTTCAACTTGCGAGGACCCAACACGCTGTTCGATTCCATTTGACAAGGATAGAAGTGGCTTTGTTATGGGGGAAGGTGCTGGTATTGTTATACTCGAGGAGTTGGAGCATGCAAAAGCGCGCAATGCCAAAATTTATGCGGAGGTTGTGGGATACGGTTGCTCTTCAGATGCATATCATATCACATCACCAGCAGAGGATGGCGCAGGTGCGGCTGCAGCAATGATAAACGCAGTAAAGGATGCCGGTGCAACATTAGAAGATATTACTTATATTAATGCACATGGAACGTCGACACACCACAATGATTTGTTTGAGACAAGAGCAATCAAACTTGCGTTTGGAGAGCACGCAAAGAATATGAAAATCAACTCGACAAAATCCATGATAGGTCATTTGCTTGGTGCAGCAGGTGCAGTAGAGTTTGTTACATGTGTAAAAGAACTTGAGGAGGGTTATATCCATCAGACGGTTGGGCTTATAGAGAGCGAGGAGGAGATGGATTTGAATTATTGTAGAGAGAGCAGCAGTGAAGAACTGATGTACGCGCTTAGTAATTCCTTGGGTTTTGGTGGACACAATACTAGCATTTTAGTGAAAAGATATATGGATTAGTAGTTTGGCAAAGAAAAAGTTAGCGTAGAACGTGAATATATTATGGTCTAAAGCGGTGTTGGAGAAAATGTAGCCGCTTAAGTCTATTGGAAGGAAAAAGGTGACACAGATGTCAGTTTATACAGCGAAGGAAATAATGGAAATTATACCACACAGACAGCCGTTTATGCTAATTGATACTATTGAGGAGCTTGAGGAGGGTGTCAGGGCACTTGGAAAAAAGTGTGTCAGTTTTAATGAGCCTTATTTTGCAGGACATTTTCCAGGAAACCCTGTTATGCCAGGGGTGCTCATTGTGGAAGCATTAGCGCAGGTCGGTGCAGTTGCACTGCTTGGTCTTCCAGAGTGGAAGGGAAAGACGGCGTACTTTGCTGGAATTAACAAGGCGCGTTTTAAACAGAAGGTTTTGCCCGGCGATGTACTGATGCTGGAAACAAAAATTGTGAAAGTTAAGGGACCAATCGGCGTGGGAGAAGCAATTGCAACCGTCAATGGTAAGACAGCTTGTCGTGCGGAGTTGATGTTTGCGATAGGGGAATAGAAAACGCATTATAATAGCACGCTACAGTTCTTCGGTCAGGAGGTTAAAAATGGAACAATCACAACAGGTAAAAACCAAGAGGAGATTTCCCCTGAATTTGTACAATAAATTAGAACAAAAGCTGAAAAATAAATCGGAAGATACGCCAGATACCACAGAGGATACAGTGGGGATACAGGTAGACAAAATAGAACGAACAGAAGATACAAGTCTTATTAAATGCCCTAAATGTGGCAAGATGGTGGAACGCGCGCGCGTAGTGAAGAAACGATATGTCTGTTATGAATGTGGTGGTTATTTCCGGGTAAAGACTCATAATCGTATTCGTATGGTTGCGGATGCAAAAAGCTTTGAGCCTTGGTTTGAGGATATGGAGGTCAGCAATCCGCTGAATTATGAAGGTTATGAGGATAAATTGGCTTCGGCGCGGGAAAAAACAGGGTTAAATGAGGCGGTGACTGTCGGTCGCTGCAGGGTGTTTGGCAATGAAATTGTCCTTGGCATATGTGATTCGCGCTTTATGATGGCCAGCATGGGGCATGTTGTGGGCGAGAAAATTACAAAGGCAATTGAACGTGCCACAGAGCTAAAGCTTCCAGTATTTATGTTTTGCTGTTCCGGTGGCGCCAGAATGCAGGAAGGAATTATTTCTCTAATGCAGATGGCAAAGACCTCGGCGGCAATTAAGCGACATGGGGATGCTGGACTGCTGTATTGTTCTATTCTGACAGATCCAACAACAGGGGGTGTGACAGCAAGCTTTGCGATGCTCGGCGACGTGATTATGGCAGAGCCAGGTGCACTGATTGGTTTTGCAGGGCCTAGAGTCATTAAACAGACTATTGGTCAGGAGCTTCCAGAGGGCTTTCAGACTGCGGAGTTTTTGGTAGAACATGGTTTTGTAGATGGTATTGTGCTGCGCGAGAATTTGAAAAAGACAATTCAATTTCTGATTAAATCACATCAGAATACAGGCAAAAAGACCTACGCAGATTTTTATCCCAACACAGAGTTTCATTTTGAACTTAGCGAGGAGTTAAAAGAACAGACATGGAAGTCCAGACCACGCAGCGCGTGGGAGAAGGTCAAGGCAGTTCGTCAGGTAGAGCGTCCTTCTGCGCTGGATTATATGGATAGTATTTTTGACATTTTTATTGAGGCACACGGCGACAGAGGATTTGCTGATGACAAGGCATTAATTGGTGGCATCGGTTTTATTGAGGGACAGCCGGTGACTGTGGTGGCGGATATTAAAGGCAAAGATTTTAAGGAATGCCAAGATAGAAACTTTGGTATGCCATTGCCAGAGGGCTACAGAAAAGCGCTTCGCTTAATGAAACAAGCAGAGAAATTTAACCGACCAATCATTAGCTTTGTCAATACGTCCGGTGCATTTTGCGGACTCGAGGCAGAAGAGCGCGGACAGGGTGAGGCGATTGCGCGAAATCTGCTTGAGATGTCGGGGCTAAAAGTTCCAGTTCTTTGCATTTTAATTGGGGAAGGCGGCAGCGGTGGCGCGCTTGCGACAGCGGTTGGCAATGAAGTGTGGATGATGGAGAATGCAACGTATTCTATTTTGTCGCCAGAAGGTTTTGCTTCTATTCTATGGAAAGATTCCAATCGTGCTCAGGAGGCGAGCGAAGTTATGAATATTACGGCTCAGGATTTGAAACGCCTTGGAGTGATAGAGCGCATTATTCCTGAATTTGGCGGCGCAGACAGAAAGACAGCGGCGGCAATCGGCGCTTATATAAAGGAGCATATTAAGGAATTTCTGGAGAAATACAATGGCAAGTCTGGTGAAGAAATTGCCGCTGAGCGCTATGAGCGGTTTAGAAATTTCTAGTTTTGGGAGTTTAATAATAAGAATATTGTGCTCTTTCAATAAAGAAGGTTGATAGGAATGAGTGAATTAAAAATAGGGAATCTCTGTCCCCGCATTCCAGTGATACAGGGTGGAATGGGTGTGGGGGTAAGTCTGTCGGGTCTTGCCGGAGCAGTCGCAGCTGCAGGAGGTATCGGAGTGATATCAACAGCGCAGATTGGATTTCACGATTCCGATTTTGCTAGAAATCCAATTGAATGTAATCTAAAGGCAGTTGGAGATGAAATAAGAAAAGCACGTGACAAAGCAGATGGCGGTATTATTGGCGTCAATATTATGGTTGCGACAAGGCGCTATGAAGATTATGTTAAAGCGGCAGTCAAAGCAGGAGCAGACTTGATTATTTCTGGAGCAGGTTTGCCTATGACACTGCCTGAAATTTCTGGTGATGTAAAGATTGCTCCGATTGTTTCTAGCCAAAAGGCGCTTCGAGTTATCGCAAATCATTGGCGGAAAAAATATGACAGAAAACCAGATTTGGTTGTGATAGAGGGACCTTTGGCAGGTGGCCATCTTGGATTTTCTAAGGAAGACATTACTGCTTATACAATAACAGGTGAGAAACAATATGATGAGGAAGTGGCATCTATTATTGCACTTGCGAATGAGCTTTCTGTTCCGGTTGTGGTGGCCGGGGGCGTTTATGAGCGCAAAGACATGGATCATTATCTTACTATGGGGGCAAAGGGAGTACAGATTGCCACGCGCTTTGTGACGACAAAAGAGTGCGATGCTTCTGATGCATATAAGCAGGCGTATATTAATGCAAAGAAAGAGGATATTGTTATTGTCAAAAGTCCTGTAGGAATGCCAGGGCGCGCAATACACAATGTATTTTTGGACAAAGTAAATGCTGGTGAACGCTTTATGCGAGGGTGTAGACAGTGCATTATTACTTGCAAGCCAGACACGGCACCTTACTGTATTACAGAGGCGTTAATTAATGCAGTTGAGGGTAGGCTTGACGAAGGGCTTATCTTTTGTGGAAGCAATGCATATAGGGCAGAGAAAATCGAGACAGTAGCCCAAATAATGGAGGAATTTTCAGAATGACAATAAGGATAACTGGTACAGGTAGCGCGCTGCCAGAAAAAATAGTGACCAATTTTGACTTGCAAGAACTTGTAGACACTTCCGACGAGTGGATACAGAAACGCACAGGAATTGCGCAGCGCAGGGTATCCACCGGGGAAACCGTGTCCACACTTGCAGCGAAAGCATGTCAAAAAGCGTTGGAGATGTCGGGGAAAACCGTTGAGGAAGTGGAACTAATTTTGGTTGCAACCTGTTCGCCAGAATTGTTGCTTCCATGTTGTGCTTGTCAGGTACAAGACAGTATTGGCGCGTCAAATGCTGTGGCATTTGATTTAAACGCTGCGTGCGCAGGTTTTTTATTTGGATTGAATACAGCATATGCCTATCTTCAGAGTGGAATCTATAAAAATGCTTTAATTGTGGGAAGTGAAGTGCTCTCCAAGCTTGTGGATTGGAATGACAGAGGAACATGTATTCTGTTTGGGGATGGCGCCGGTGCGGCGTTTGTGGAAGCTGCGGAGGCAGATATTGTGTGTGAAAACGGACGCAGAGCTGGTTTAGAGTGTATTGTGCAAGGCTCTGACGGCGCGAAGGGAATGGTGCTTTCTTGCGTAGAGCGGACTTTAAATAGTGCCTTTTTTTCTGGAAATAAAATTGAGAATTTGTTTATTCAGATGGATGGTCAGGAAGTTTACAAGTTTGCTACCAAACAAGTTCCAGCGTGTATCCAGCAAGCATTGGACAAATCAGGAATGACAGTGAACGATGTGGACTGGTTTCTCCTACATCAGGCAAATGTGCGTATTATTGAGTCTGTGGCAAAACACTTGAAGGCAGATATTGCAAAGTTTCCAATGAATATACATGATGTCGGTAATATGTCCTCCGCGACAATTCCAGTATTACTTGACGCTTGCTGTCGCAGTGGGAAAATTAAAAAAGGAGACAGAATCGTACTGTCAGGTTTTGGCGCTGGGTTGACTTACGGAGCTAGTGTGCTGGTCTGGTAAGCCGGTGATAAGAAAAGAGAAGACAGCAGATACATCGCCAAAGAAAAGTGCAATGCTTCCTATGAGAATTGAAAAGACAAAGTGGGGAAGCTGGAGGTGGTTGAGAACAATGGAAAAGACGACGAGCAGAGTTTTGAATGAGATGTTGGTGAAGCTGTTTAACAAGATTATGGACGCGGAGGAAAAAGCAATTATTACCGAAGAGTACAAGGACATCACCAACAATGATATGCACATTATAGAGGCAATTGGTATTGAAGAACCTCGTAGAATGTCGGATATCGCAAAGCGTCTGCGTGTGACAATGGGCACGCTCACCACCAACATGAATAGTCTTGAAGAGAAGGGCTATATTGTGCGAGAGCGCAGCACAATGGATAAACGTGTCGTACTTGTGGTACTCACTCCAAAGGGCAAGAAGGCGTTCTATCATCATCGAGGATTTCATCGCAATATGATTAAAGCGATTGTAAAGGACTTGGACGAAGACGAGATGAAAGTGATGATTAAATGTTTGCTGCATTTAAATGAATTTTTTGAAAAGTATGCGGACGAAACTATTTCTTTTTGACGACAAAATCATTGTGTTTAAAGGACAAAAAATACAGATTTAAGATAAAATTACCATAAACAAGAGCACTCAAATACAATCACTATTCAATAAGGAAATGCATATGATAATCTTAAAAAAGAGGAACGTGATAAAATGGATTATTATAGTGCATTTCCTTTTTATATGGGGTATCAGGGCTATGGACAGTGGGCACAGCCCGGAATTGTACCAGAAGACAGGATTCTTGAGGATCTTGAGTATTTGCAACAGATGTATCCTACATACGCCAGAAAATATCAAAGTGCCATAGGTAGTGTTGTCGATAAAATGGATTACGATGGGAGTTTTCTATATGATCAGTATCCTGATAAACTTACAATACAGCGTATGGTAGAAAGCGTTATGGTGGTAATTAAAGCAAATGAAAAGGAACCTGTAATGGAAATAATGCCAGAAAAAACCATGCAAAATGTTATGGAACAAAATACTTCAGGTAGTAATCTGACAGAACACGCATTGACAGAAAGTGCTCCGTGGTGCGAAAAAGAACCTTGGATACGAGAATTAGTCACAGTTTTAATGTATTATGAAATATTGATGCGGAGACGCAAAAAGAACAAGCAAAGTTTGATTGGAGCAGCAGGAAACTGGTATTCTCCAATGTGAAGAGAAAGATATTATAGTTATGGCTTAAATAAAACCGAAGGATAATAAAAATCAATTAAAAAAATATGAATTTCATTGACTTATCGATAAAGATAAGGTTATAATAATAACATCGTGCAGCCGGGGCGTTAGCGGTGCCTTGTACCTACAATCCGCTATAGTGGGGGTGATAAACGACGGAGGGTCTGCGTTTGTGCAGCTGCCCTTTATAAGTGGCGTTGAAGTTTGGGTCTCACGCAATGTGTGCCGCTGAACCGTGTCAGGACAGGAATGTAGCAGCACTAAGGCGGATTTCATATGTGCCGTGAGGGTGCCTGGCGGAGCTAACTGTAGAGGTAACGGGCATGGGCATAGGATTCGATGTCGTTTGCACGATAATGTATGCAATGACTGGTAGATAATTTAAGAAAAATTACAGCACAAAGGAATTGGATTTATGCCATAATGTGCTAAAAGGGAGAAAAAATGAAAAAATTAAGCAGAAAAAATAAAGGAATTACTTTACTGTTGGCACTGACAATGGCGACAGCTGCTATGACAGGATGCGGCAACAAAGAAAATAAGCAGGCGCCAGCGACAGAAATTGACTTTGCGGACATTGCAGGTGGAGATACACAGGAGAATAATACCCCGGAGACTGCCGCTATAGAGGAATCTTCTATGGAACAGATTCCTGAGGAAGAATCTCGAGAGGGGATGTATCGCAGTGAGATCACAAATGAATGGATTGATGAAAGTTTAAAAAATCAGCGTCCGATTGCAGTGATGGTAGATAATGAGAAAAAAGCGCTCCCTCACTATGGACTTACAGAGGCGGACGTAGTATATGAAATTATGAACAGTACAGCAAATGGCAGAGTTACCCGTTTTATGGCGATTGTCAAGGATTGGGGCAAGATTACGCAGTTTGGTAGTATCCGAAGCACACGTCCTACCAATATTATGTTGGCGGGAGAATGGAATGCGGTTCTATGTCATGACGGTGGTCCAGAAGTGCATGTGAATGCATATTTAAAACAAAAATATAACAATAATCTTAGCGGTGGTTTCACGCGCGTTAAGAATGGAAAACCAACAGAGTTTACAGAGTATATTTGTACAGGGGATTTGGACAAAAAATTTGCAAACTCCAACTATAGCACAGAATATAATGAATACTACCAGGGGGCACATTATACTTTTGCCAACTCGGAAGTCGATTTGGGTCAAAGAAACGATTCTTTTGACTGTACAGAGATTCAGTTACCATTTCCACACAATGGATCAAGGCTTCAATACAATGAATCAACGGGAACATATGACTATTATGAATATGGCGAAGCACATAAAGATCCGCAACATGACAACGCGCAACTTACCTTTAAGAATCTTTTGATTCAAAATTGTTCTTTTACAGAACTGGACAACAATGGATATATGATATACAATGTCATAGATAACCCTAATAAGAGTCCAAAGACTTGTGTTGCATACTATATCACAAATGGAAAAGGTATTGAGTTAACATGGTATAAAGCAGACCAGAGTGATAGGACAGTCTATATTGACAAGGCAACTGGAGAAGAAGTGGAGATTAATACAGGAAAAACATATGTGGCACTGGTTCCATCAGATACTTGGAATGATGTGCAGATGAAATAATAGATTGAGAAATAAGGCGCATGCTTCGGCATGCGCTTTTACTATTTCTGCACAGACCTGTCAGAGGAAATAATCGCTAAAAGTGCACAGGTCACGCGCAATTAGGGAAAGATAAATATTTTCTACGCGATTGCATAGACCAATACAAAGGAAATAGCTACTAACACGGCGCAATTTTCGTAAAAATTCGGTAAATTTACTAAAATCTGGAAACGAAATTTTGCGAAAATTACAGTAGCTTTTTGGATTTTGAAAAGCTATAATGAATTCATCAAATAAAAATGAATGGAGGTTAAACGTTATGAGGAAGAAACAAATAACTGCTGGAATGTTGATTTTGCTGATGATATTTATGACAGTTGTGTCAGTTTTGACACCTGGAATCACAGTGCAGGCAGCAGGAACAACACTGATTATTCACTATGGTGGAAGAGCTGATAACAGCTATGAAGGATGGAATCTGTGGATTTGGGAAGAAGGAAGAGAAGGTCAGCGGGTAGATTTTACAGATGCGGATGATTTCGGTAAAGTTGCTGTGTATCAGACCAACAGAAAACCAGGCAGTATTGGTTTTATTCTGCGACTAAATGAGTGGGAAGACAAAGACATGGGCGATGACCGATTTGTTACAATGGATGGGGAGACTGTTGAAATTTGGGTGACAAGCGGTGAGGCGGAATTTACCACGGAAGCACCAGAAGGAGCAATCCCGTATGATATCGCAGCGCTTGAGGAAGCTCGACTGAATGTATACAATGAGGAAGATGCGACCAAAATTAATGTTCATTACTACAACTTTGACCAGAAGTATGGTACAGAGAATGTAGATGCATATGCGTGGGCAGGCAATGAAGTTGGCGGCAGTTATCCAATGTCCGAAAAAGACGAGTTTGGAGCACTTTTTAAAATAGGATTATTGCCAAAGGAAGGCGTGCGAACAGCTGGAGTTCGAGTCATACAAAACGGCGATGTGGATGCAGCATTAGACTATGAGATTGATCTCTTCAAAGCGTCGGATAATACAATTGATGTATACATAGTAGAAGGAAATCCTACTTTGTGGTACAATAAAGAAGAAGTTGTGTATAATCCAGTGATTTCGGAGGCGTATTTTTCAGAGACGACAAGCAAAGAAATCTATGCGTTATTGTCCCGCGCACCAAAAGATACAGTTTCCTTGACAACACAGTTAAAAGTTACAGATGAAGAGGGCATAGAATATGCTATAGCTTCTGCAGAAAGTGAAGATGGCAGAAATGTTCTGCTAATATTGGAGGAGGAATTGGAATTGTCAAAGGCATATGATATATCAATGGAGGGATATGAAGGAACCACCATATCGATGAATAAAATCATTGGTTCAAGCTATTTTGACGAAGCGTTTACATATAATGGAGATGACCTTGGCGCTTCCTATACAAAAGAAAAAACAGGTTTTAAAGTATGGGCACCTACGGCATCTGAAGTTTCATTGAATCTGTATGAGCAAGGGGATGGAGATAATCTGATTGAGACAATTCCAATGACGTTAGGAGAAAAAGGTGTATGGAGTTGTGAGAAGCAAGGTGATTTGAACGGCGTGTACTATACATATTCAATTAAGATTGGAAATAAGACAAATGAGGCGGTTGACCTCTACGCAAGAACGACCGGCGTAAACGGTGATAGAGGTATGGTTGTGGATTTAAGTGCGACCAATCCGGAAGGATTTGAAAATGATGTTAGACCAGCATTTACAAATCCAACGGATGCCGTAATTTATGAGATTCATGTGCGAGACCTTTCTTCAGATTCGTCATCAGGAATTAGCAATACTGGAAAATTTCTCGGTTTTACAGAAATGGGAACGACCAATCCAGATGGTCTTGCGACAGGAATGGATCATATTAAGGATTTGGGTGTGACACATGTACAGATTTTGCCTAGCTATGACTATGCGACAGTGGATGAGACAAAGCTTGATACACCGCAGTTTAACTGGGGTTATGACCCCAAAAATTACAATGTTCCAGAAGGTTCTTACAGCACAGATCCTTATCATGGAGAAGTGCGTATCAATGAGATGAAACAGATGATACAGGCATTTCATGAAAATGGAATTCGTGTAAATATGGATGTGGTATATAATCATACTTTTAATATAGAAAATTCTTGGTATCAAAAAACAGTGCCAGATTATTTTTATAGAAAAGTAGGTGATAATTATTCTAATGCATCTGGATGCGGCAATGAAACAGCATCTGAGCGTGCAATGGTGCGCAAGTATATTGTGGATTCGGTTGTTTATTGGGCAAAAGAATACCATATTGATGGGTTCCGTTTTGACCTGATGGCAGTGCATGATATTGAGACAATGAATGCAGTACGGGCAGCGTTAGATGAGATAGACCCTTCTATTATGGTTTACGGTGAAGGATGGACTGGCGGTGACTGCGCGATTTCTTCCGCACAGCAGGCATTAAAGGCAAACATGGCAAAAATTGATAGAGTTGGTGCATTTAGCGATGATATCCGCGATGGAATTAAAGGAAGCGTATTTGATGCAATGGATAAGGGATTTATCAGTGGCAAAGATGGAATGGAAGAAAGCGTTAAGTTCGGTATTGTAGCAGCGACTCCACATCCACAGGTATTGACATGGAAAAATGACAAGAGCAATAAAGGTTGGGCAGCGCAACCGGGACAAAGTATCAATTATGTCTCTTGTCATGATAATTTGACGTTCTGGGATAAGCTTGCAATGTCAAATGCAGACGACAGTGAAGAGACAAGAGTTCAGATGAACAAGCTTGGAAGTGCGATTATTCTTACTTCCCAGGGTGTACCATTTTTCCAAGCCGGAGAGGAACTTCTTAGAAGTAAGCCATCGGCGACTGTAGAGGGTGGTTTTGATGAAAATAGTTATACTTCACCGGATTCTACCAACAGCATCAAATGGGCAGAGAAATCAAAAGTCATGGATACCTATGCATATTATAAAGGGCTTATTGCATTTCGCAAGGCACACAATGCACTCCGTATGACGACCACAGCAGATATCCAGAATAATTTGACATTTATGAGTGGGCTAGGTGCAAACGTGATTGGTTATACAATTGCAAACAATGCAAATGGCGATACCGCAGAAAAGATTACAGTTCTCTTCAATGGAAACAAGGATGCAGTGGATGTAACACTTCCATCAGGTACATGGGAAATTTGTGTCAACGATAAGACGGCTGGAACAACATCTTTGGGAACAGCACAGGGAGTCGTATCTGTACCAGGTATTTCAGCAATGGTGCTTGTGCAGGGTGATGACACAATTGTAAAAGCAGAGGCAACGACAGAGAAGGAAACAGACACAAATGTTAGCACCCAGGATACTGAATCATCAGGAAACACTGAGAATATAGAGAAATCATCAGCAAGTACGCCATTTATTATTGGCGGAGCAATAATAGCAGCGGCGGTTGCAACAGGTGTTTTTATAAAGAAACGTAAGAAATAAAAGGTTCGATTAAGAGGTAGCATAAGGCTACCTCTTTTTATACACAGACCCATACAGAGGAAATAAGCCGCTAAGGTGGGAAAAGATGAATCAATTTTATAGATTGACAACGGTGTTATACGAATGTATAATATATTATACATTCGTATAATAGGAGGGAATACAATGGCAAATAACAGAAAGAAGCTAGGAGAGGCAGAATTGGAAATTATGCAGGTTATATGGAAAAGTAACTGCCCCATTACATCCAATCAAATTTTGTGTGGATTACAACAATATCGAAGTTGGCAACTATCTACTCTAATGACAGCTTTGTCAAGAATGGCAGACAAAGGATTTGTCCACTGTGATCGGTCAACAGGAATTAATCTGTACACGGCAATTGTTTTAGAAGATGACTATAAGGTGACAGAGAGTAAGAATTTTCTTAAGAAGCTGTATGACAATTCAATACAAAATCTAGTGGCGAATTTATATAGCAATAAGGTACTTGGGGATTCGGATCTTAGAGAACTGCGAAGCTTTTTGGATGCGCTTGATGAGAGAAAGGATGGGGAATGATGAAAGATATTTTTGTAGCAGTGTTGGAAACGACATTGTCAACCAGTGTGATTATTGTCTTGATGTTGTTATTTACCCCAATTTTAAACAGGCGCTATGCAGCAAAGTGGAACTATTGGATATGGATTTTTCTTGCATTGCGGTTGCTCATGCCGTTCTCGTTATATGATATCGTTAATTCCTACCATATAAACACAAAAGTAAAAACGAATGAAATTAATGCGATGCAGACATCAACACCCGTTATAGAGTCGTCGGGAGATTTGGCACAGATAGAACCTTACACAGAACAGACAGAGTCGCGACAACGAATTGTTTTTGAAATACCAGAGCCAATGGTAACGCCTCTCATAACTTCCGATGAAAAAAGCAACAGTAGTATTTCTTTGTTGGATATATGTTCCATTATATGGATAGGTGGTTGTCTTCTTTTTATGGTAGTTCATTGGATAAGCTATTTGCGATATAAAAAATTAATTTTCGTGCAGGGAACAAAGCTTGAAGAGGATTCTGTTACGATGTTGTTTGTCTGCTTGTCAAAGGAATTGTGTATTAGACAGCATATTTATGTGATAGTGTATCATAAAGCAGAGAGTCCGATGGTGATTGGATTTTTTAGACCAATGGTCGTTTTGCCAGATATGCAATACAGCAAACAAGAGTTATATTTTATTCTTAAACATGAACTGGTGCATTTAAAACGAAAAGATGTTTGTTTGAAACTGCTAATTATTGTGGCAAATGCAGTTCACTGGTTTAATCCGATTGTCTGGATAATGCAAAAAGAAGCAGTTATTGATATGGAATTATCTTGTGATGAGCGGGTGGTACAAGGAATGGATTTTGCAGGTAAGAAGGCATACACAGAAACTTTATTTGCCGCACTGCATAGAAATCATGTGAAACGAACAGTTTTATCAACGCAATTTTATGGAGGAAAACAAATAATGAAACAGCGATTTCAAAATATTTTAGGTAAAGCGCATAAGAAAAATGGTATTTTAGTGTTGTTGGTGACTGTTCTTTTGGTTGTAGTCTTTGGAACAACGATTGGCTGCTCTGTTGCAGTTGCAAAAATATCAGAGAAGGGGGATACAGAAGCAAATGTGCCATTAACTGATTTTTCAAAAGCAAACGAGGAACAAAAAACGACCAAAGTGCAGATGAAGGTAAGCAAAGAACAGAAAGTGGCAGAGGTACAAACAGAAGATAATGCACTTGTGCCAGAGATGGTTAGACAGAAGGTGCAACAGCTTGTTGAAAATACATTTTTATATGAAAAGCAGTTGTCAACACACTATATTGACTGGCGTGTTGTTAGTGTAAAACCTAGCTATACTTATGAAAATTTTGA
Organism: Lachnospiraceae bacterium; assembly: GCA_011959805.1. Lineage (GTDB taxonomy): Bacteria > Bacillota > Clostridia > Lachnospirales > Lachnospiraceae > COE1. The sequence continues at coordinate 39,919 of BLMC01000019.1, forward strand.
GGGTATGACATTGCAGATATATCAGTTTAATTTTGAATTTCTAACAAATAAACCAGATGAAATAGAGTTTTTGGAAGGTATGCGGATTGATGCAAACGGTTGGGTGGTTACAGGTGGTATCGATAGTAATTATCTAATTTACCAGCAAACAGAAGATGCTCTTGTCTATGTGCGCCACATATTTGAGACAGAGTATGTTCCAGGAGATAAAGAATTTACAGAGGAATTACAATATTTGTACAATATGGGAGAGTTTTTACCTGACGCATCGCTACAGGGGACAGATGCTATGTTAATGACTTTTGTAAAAGAAGGATTTCCAATACAAGATAGTGTTGTGTGTCAAAATGGAGAAAGATATTCTATTTATTTGGCAGAGGGAAAATGGATGCGGACAAATACAGATGAGTGGACTGCAAGACGCAATACACAGGTTAAACTTTGGGTGACGCATTTTCAGGATAAATCCTTGGATGACGTTGAAAAAGAACTTGCGCATGATGGTTATGCAATGATAAACGATAATAGAATCCGGCAGAAAGGAGATATGATATACGCTGCAAAATTAAAGGTATTTGATGGGGAGGTATGGGGTGTTTTTTCTACATATCCGATTGATACAGGTTGGGGAATAGAGATCCGAAAGATGGCGGATACGCTTTCGCGTAGATTTTAATGTACAAAACCTGAAATATCCGGTATACTGTATAGTAGAAAATAGAATCGAGAAAGCGAGGTTTTTACAATGCGTTATGATGTAATCATTATAGGAGCAGGACCAGGCGGGATTTTTACAGCATTTGAGATGATTCACAGGAAAAATGATATTAAAATCGCAGTGTTTGAGGCGGGACATGCGCTTGATAGGCGACATTGCCCGATTGATGGAGATAAGGTCAAGAGTTGTATTCAATGCAAAAGCTGTTCTATTATGAGTGGTTTTGGCGGTGCGGGCGCTTTCTCAGATGGAAAGTACAATATTACAAATGATTTTGGGGGAACTCTGTTTGAATATATTGGCAAGGCAAAGGCAATTGAGTTGATGGAGTATGTGGACCAGATTAATATGAAATATGGTGGTGAAGGTACTAAGATGTACTCTACAGCAGGTACACATTTAAAAAAGCTTTGTTTACAAAATAAACTCAATCTACTTGATGCTTCTGTCCGTCATCTTGGCACAGATATTAACTATGTTGTGCTAGAAAATTTGTATACAGAGATGAAAGACAAAATCGATTTTTATTTCGATACCCCTGTTATTGATGTGGAAATGGATGAAGGTGGATATCGCGTAAATTGTAGTGCAAACAGCTATGAATGTGACAAGTGTGTTATTTCTGTTGGAAGGAGTGGCAGCAAGTGGATGGAGAGCATTTGCTCTAAGCTTGCGATTCCTACAAAGTCTAATCGGGTCGATATTGGAGTGCGCGTGGAGCTTCCAGCAGTTATTTTTTCGCATCTTACAGATGAGTTGTACGAGAGTAAGATTGTTTATCGCACAGAAAAATTTGAGGATAGGGTGCGAACATTCTGCATGAATCCAAAAGGGATTGTGGTCAATGAGAACACAAATGGTATTGTCACAGTAAATGGACATAGTTATGAGGGGGCAGACAAACAGACAGAAAATACGAACTTTGCGTTGTTGGTAGCAAAACATTTTTCAGAGCCGTTTAAAGATAGCAATGGTTATGGTGAGAGTATTGCCAGACTATCAAATATGTTAGGCGGAGGTGTTATTGTACAACGTTTTGGAGATTTGGTGCGTGGTAGACGCAGCAATGCAAAACGCATTGAGGAAGGACTGGTGACACCAACGCTTGCGGCGACACCCGGCGACTTAAGTTTGGTGCTGCCAAAGCGCATTTTAGACGGTATTATAGAGATGATTTATGCGCTCGATAAGATTGCGCCGGGAACAGCCAATGACGATACATTGCTTTACGGCGTGGAAGTTAAGTTTTATAATATGGAAGTGGATATTGACAGGAACCTTGAGACGCGATATCCAGGATTGTATGTGATTGGCGATGGAAGTGGTGTTACACATTCGCTCTCTCATGCATCTGCCAGCGGAGTGTATGTGGCGCGGCAAATATTGAGGCAAACAATATAGGAAAATCAAAAGAACTACAATAACAGTATCAAAACTTTTTCAAAAGAGATTGGATTCTTCTATGGTGAGTGCAACGAAAAATATCTGGATTTAAGAAGGAATAAGATAGAGGAGAAGCAGATGAAAGGTACAAAATATGAGCCAGCAGATATTGAGATTTATACTAAGGAGAAAGGATTGGTACTCAAAGAGAAATCTTTAATTGCATATTATCAATCTGATGGGAAAATTCTTGCAGTTGGTACAGAGGTAGAACAGATTGCAAACCAGCATCAAGATGGAGTGATTACGTTATCTCCTCTGCGGCAGGGAATGGTCGCAGATTATTGTGCAGCAGTACAGATGTTCAAAATGTTGCTTGCGCGTGCGTGTGGAAAACGACCTTTTTGGAAGCCCAGTATTATAGTTGGAATACCTTCGGTGGGAATTACAGAAGTAGAAAAAAAAGCGATTGAAGATATGATTTTTCAGATTGGTTCTAAAGCGGTTACAGTTTTTGAAGGTGATTATCAAACATTGGAAAGAGAGATGAGAGAACATCAACCAAAAATATTTGCAAAATGTGAGATTTTTATTATTATTACCAAATATGAGCCTGAGCGATATGTATTAGAGGAGTTTAATAATATATTGCAATATGCAAAGAAGAAAGGAATTTCTGTAGATTGTGTAAATGAATTGTTGAGAGAGGCGCAAAGTGATAATAAATAAATCTGTTGTCAAAATAGATATAAGAGGGTTTTGAGAGGATACGATAAAAGGGGATATTATGCGATTTCAATATTGTCCATATTGTGGGAAGAACGTAGAATTGAGAGAAATTGGTGATGAAGGCATGATTCCATATTGCACAGAATGTAAGATTCCATTGTGGAATATGTTCACCACCAGTATTATTGTAGCGGTGGTAAACGAGTATAATGAAGTGGTACTATTGCGTCAAAATTATGTTTCGACAACAAATCATGTATGTGTTGCTGGTGTTATGAAAATGGGAGAATCTGCTGAGGAGACAGTGGTGCGTGAAATCGGTGAGGAGTTGGGACTGCATGTAAAATCTTTAAAGTACGTAAAAAGCTATCCTTATGAGAAAAAAGAAATGTTAATGCTTGGCTTTCAGGCAGTTGTTGACAAAAAAGAGTTTACGTTGTCTAAGGAAGTGGATGCTGCAGAATGGGTAAAATTTAAGGATGCGTTGTCTTTGCTTCGGGAGGGAAGTATTGCGTGGCAATTGGTGAAAACTGTGATTGGAGATAAAGATGATTTATATGACAGGTGATTGTCATGGAGAGTTTGGACGATTTTCAAAAAGGCAGCGAATGCGGTTGCAAAATGTGATGTCGGACAACGATTTTGTGATTATCTGTGGTGATATGGGGTTAGTATGGAAAAATGACAGAGAATTTGCATACAATAAAAAATGGCTTTCAGCACTTCCGTTTACGATTTTGTGGGTACAGGGCAACCATGAAAATTATGATTTAATTTCTAAATTTCCTATAGAAATATGGCATGGCGGTAAGGTACGACATATTGTAAAAGATAAGATTATTTTATTGGAGCGAGGGCAGATATTTGAGATAGAAGATAAATATTTTTTTACATTTGGTGGTGCTTCTACACATGATATACAAGGAGGAATTTTAGACAGAACATTGTCTTCTTATGAAAAGGACAAAAGGCGGGCAAAAAAGAGTGGTCTGCCATATCGCATTAAAGGCGTGTCTTGGTGGGCGCAGGAATTGCCATCTCTTGAAGAGATGCAGGAGGGCAGAGACAATTTGGCAAAAGTAAACAATTGTGTGGATTTTGTTGTAACACACTGTCTTTCTGGGAAGATGCAAGAGAAACTACAAACTGTTCTTGCTGCGAAGGGGATGGATAATTTATCAAAGAAAATTGGTGCGTATGAAAAAGACATTTTAAATATTTATTTTGATGAAATTGAGGAAAAGCTCATGTATAAACATTGGTTTTGTGGGCATTATCATGTAAATTGTAGAATTGACAATCAACATACTGTGCTTTATGAGGACATTCTATGGAATATATAAAACTATTTTGGAATCATAATCTGCCAGAAGAACTTACAGTCATTCTCTATGAGGTAAATATAGAAAATGAGCGCCTTGCGGAGCGTTCAATCGACATATTCAGAAATGGGAAAACACAAAATATTTCTGACTTTTATGCGAATGTGGTGGAAGCATTACCGATTCCAACAGTAAAAACATTTAATGAAAAGATGTATGGAGACGAATTTACTGCGTGTGCTATTACAAAAGAAGAATTTGAGAAAGTATGGGAAGCATAGATATAAAAACCACATTGCATTTAAGATATTTTAGACGTGGAAATTTTAGACAAAGAAGCGTTAGTTAGGAAAGTTTTAGATGTAGAAACGCTATATGACTACAGCGTTTCTACACAGTTGATAAAATATAGTGGCCGATAGATTTATTCGGATTCGATAGGTTGTGCAAGATGCTCATTTTTGCAGATTTCTCGGAGTGCGTCTCGCACTTCCATCAGCGCAAATCCAAGTAAGTTTTGTCCGCGCCATTTCAGTGGATTTTGTGCATCTTGATTTGACTCACTCATCTTAATTCCCCAAACAGAATCATATGGACTTGCTTCCACTAAGATTTCGTTGCCTGTCTTTAACAGAAAGTCTTTAAGTTTTGGATTCTGTGAAAATTTTAGATAATTGCCATTTAAAACAATGGAATATTTTGCTTTTCCCCAGATGGCCTCGTCAAAGTTTTGTACTTTTTGTCCAAGTGCTTTTATTTTCTTTGGGTCTTGACAAGATAAAATTTGTTGTTTAATCTCATCATCGCCAAATAATTTTGCTTTGTGGGACATCATATACTGTTCCATACAATAATAGTTTGTTGCAATAGAGAAAAAAGAACTTGGGTACCATTGGCTAAGACAGCCTTTGCCAACCGCGCTGTTTAATGTAGATTGTGTTTTCCAAAACATACAGTATTTTAAGGGGCTTCCTGCCTGATACTTTTGCTGTATTTGTTCTAAGGAATATTTTGGAATACCATCTTTTTGCCAAAAAGGAATGTCAAAATTATTATGATTATAATAAATACATTCATCAGTATCTTTCCAGAAGCCTTTCCATGTTGGCGGTTCAGGGAAAAGTTTTTCATATTCTGTCTGTTCTTCTGAAGATAATGTTTGAAACCAATCATGCCATTGGAATGCATAATCTTCGCCATATCCCATTCTCCAACCGATGGAGTAACGTTCAATCTTTGGGAAGGCAAGCCAAAGCGGCAACAGAATTTTTTTATTTTCTAACATATTGATTCACCTCGTCTCCTGTGTTATTATCAAAAATATTATATCATAATTTTAATGACAATTCAACTATTTTTAATACTATTTTGTAAATTAAGGGTAAC
>BLMC01000020.1 GCA_011959805.1 Lachnospiraceae bacterium
AAATACCTTTTGACCCCAACATCTTATAATAGACTTAAGAAAATCTATTACAATATCAATTCTCAAAAAACTATTTTTATTATTATATCGTTAAATTTATCAAATTGCAAACGGTGATTCTTTTGGAGGTTTATGTAGAGAATATCAAGATAAAAAACGCCTGTCTTTGGCGTTTTTTATCTTGTAATTATCATTTATTATTTTTTTCTTCTTGCTTCTGTCTTTTCTTCTTTTTGTGTGCTTTTATATTTTTAATAAGAATAAATATAAGAACTACACCTGCTGTCACTCCTGTAACATAGCAAACAATCAGTATCCTATTTGCTTTTTGTTCCACAATGCAGAAATATTCTTGTGTGCCTGTCATGTCAACTTGCAAATATTGTCCTCTACTCTTGCTCTCAACCATTGTCCAAACCCCGTCCAAATCTCTATAGACAACTGCGTCTTTATAGGGATTTAAAATGCGCAGTGCAAAGAACTCTTTCTCCTGAATACCACCATTTTCCAATATTACTTCATACACAATACTCTGTTTTCCAGCCGCTTCTTCTGGTGGTGCGATATCGCTTACTTTTACATTTAGTATGGTATCTTCTGTAAAAATATCTTCCACTAGCGCATAGGGCTTTTTTCGTGTGCCTTTCTGAGCATTATCATCATTACTGCTCTGTACAACAGTCACATTGTCCTTATACTCTGCTTCTACCACAAATGTACCGCGCATTCTCTGGTTGGAAACATCTGGCCACGCCCCATAAAAGCCTTCCTTTGTGGGAATCTGCGGAAAATTCAATCGGTCAAGCTTTTCACCATACCGCACTTCCTCCGAACCAAGATAAGTATCTTCAATCTTATAAATCACTTTAAGATGCCAAAACTGTGTTGGAAGTTGTTCCACCGTCAACAAGTCCTCATAGCAAATTGGCTCTGCTACACCAAGATAGCTAATGTCATCAATTCCATGCATATCGTCGCTCACATAATAATTTCCAACAATTTTTGGTTCCTGCTCCTGCGCGTCGATATCCATTTCTTCATAAGCAGCGGCTTGGCCTGCAATAGCACCTGCCCTGCCATTTACCGCTTGTACCTGCGCCATCGCATAGCAATTTTTTAGTGTTTCTGCATATCCTGCAATCCCACCCACATTTTTATTGCCATTGACAGAACACAACGCATAACAATTTTTTATAATGGTAAAGGATTCGCCACAGATACCACCTACATAGTCGCCTTCTGTGCTTTCCACGCTTCCATAACACTCAGAATTTACAATAATCCCATGATTCATATAACCACAAATGCCGCCGGCACCATTCTTTTTTGCTGTGACATATCCCTCATTCACACTGTCTGTCACAAGACATTTCATAATAAACCGTCTACCAATCTTATAGTCTACTGTGCCCGCCGCACTATCCTCAGGGTCCTCCTCATCAATGGACATAGCACCCGCAATCCCACCTACATTAATGTCTCCCTTTACAATACCTTTATTAATACAGGCATCCGTCCGTCCAGTCGTGATGGTATCAATCTCATTATCATCCACATCTTCATACAATTCCTCAATACTTAAATTTTCCATATCAACCATTCGGTCTGCCAACAAGTTAAAAACAACATTAAGTTGGTCATTAACTGCTCTAAGGTCCTCATTAATCTTGTCGGAATAGCCTGCTGCATTGTCGCTTAGTGTCTTGATACTATTGGACAATCCTTTTAATTGATTATGAAAATTCTCTTTTGTTCCATCAAACGTATCGCCCAGTTGAGAAAACTGAATATCCGGTTGCGCATTCATATAATTCACAATTCCCTTGACCCCATTGTTTGCCGACCGAAGTGCATTTAGCATATCCTGAATCTGATTCGTCGCCTTCTCTAAATCGCTTTTTGCCGCTTTCGCCGCATCCGATGTGTACGGAGAAATAATATTATAAATAGTAGTTAGACTGCTTAGAATCGCAGATGCCGACGTTGACATTGTTCCTAGTGATTCCACTAGATTTAATATCTCTGTTACAATGGCTTCCTGTTCTGCGTTAGAAAGCGTCTCCCAGCTTTTGTAAGAACCATCTGGCTTTTGCACAATGCTTTTAATATGATTGATAGACTTTTGTACTTGGTTTGAAGCCTGTGTCAGCTCGTCAAGCGCACCGCTAATATCAGTCTTGGAAGTATTGACAGCTTGCTCCTTATTCTGTTTTTGGAAGGAAATATTAACTGTGCAAGGTGCCTTTATCTTAGTAATATCAAACTCATAAAGATAAGAACCACTCTGTTTTTTGGAGACAGATAATTTTTTGTTGTCTGCATCCGTAACTTTTATACTTCCAACAGTATAGGAAACACTTGGTTTTACTGTGAGTGTCACTTTTCCCTGTGCATTGCCCAAATACGTGGCATCACCGCTAACATTGGACTTTAATACAATGTCAATTGGCTCAAACAATGCAATCACTTCGGCTTCCTTGTCCGGCATTATAAAAGAATATCGTTTTCTATCACTTTCAAGATTAGGGATCTCACCATTTACTGTTATTTGATTCAAAACATATCCATTGTTTGATATAGGTGTCACATAAACTTTATCTCCTACCTTAGCGCTTGAGGTATCAGTCGCTATCGTTCCACCAGTGCTAGATGCTGTTATAATGTTATATGTAGTGGCACTATCTGTTGCAGAATCGTTCTTTTTTACAAAGGTAACAAAAGCAACATACTTATTGGGATCTGTATCCTCGATTTTAACAACATACTTATAAGTATGGTCATTCTCTTTTTTCTGCAACGCACTTTTAGGAATTGGATTTGATGGTATTGTATTTGCACGAGTGTTATCTTCTGTCTTAAACATGGATTCTTGTGTTTCAAGTTCCTCTACTAAAATTCCCTCTGTCTCAAAAGGTTCTATTTCACTTTCATTGCTGTCCGCATTTCCTGTCTCTAAAGTATCTGCACCGGTTTCTTCAACAGATTCGTTCTCATTTTGATTCGCACTCTCTGTTTCTATTGTATCGCCGTCATGCACTCCGTTGGATTCTTGCTCACTTTGAGCTGTATTTTCTATTTCTGTACTTTCTATTTTTGTACTTTCTATTTCTGTATTTTCTATTTCTATACTTTCTATCTCTGTATTTTCTATTTCTGTATTATTTTCTTCTGTGATTTCTGGCTCCTTACTGTCTATCCTTTCTGTTTCTATGGGGTTTCTAATCGATTCGTTTTCATTGTAGTCTGTACCACTTTCATTATTTTCTTTGTCTGTGGATATTGCTTCTTGCTGATTTTTGTCTGCATTCTTATTATTTTCTACAATTTGCACCTCTGATATTGTTCCACCCGGAAGCTTCTGAAATGCCAATGCAGCCTGCTCTGAAACATCATACCCTTGCTCTGAAACAATTGTAATTGTATAGCTAACTCCATCCGATGCCTTTGTGGCAGTTACCGTTCCACCAACATTAGACTCCGCAAAAATACGTCTGTCCAAATCATTATCATACTGATATTGAAACAACACTTCTACCTCTGCATCGCAATCCGGCATTGTAAAACTCCATTCGTTTGCATCAGAACTGCTCTGTATTGGTGTGACCTTATTCCCATTGACTCGCATTTCTTTATATTGATAATTGGGTCTTGCCGCAATGTGGACTGTAACATTCTCTCTAGCCACACCAGTATTCCCTTCTGTTACATACGCTGTTCCGCCGGTTCCCGATCGAACTGTAATCTGATGTATTGACGCAGCAGTTTTAACAAATATTGCTTCCACCACTGTCGATACATTGTCTTTAATATCTGTCTTCCTGTCAAGTGTTATCTCATGGTCAACTGTCACGGCTCCTGAATAAGGATTCCCATTTACTTGAAAAGAATGGAACTGATATCCCCCAGATGGAGACGCCTTAAAAGTTACTTGATTGCCGTTCTGCGTCGTTGTAACACGTCCGCCTGCTGTTGATTTTACCAAAAATGCTCCTTTGTATACAAACTCAGCTTTTATCTTGATATTCGCTTTCGGCATCACAAAAGTAAACTGATTTTCCTTGTCACTCACAGTAGAAATACCAATCTTTTTGCCCTTTTTATCTGTCACTATCAAAGAGTTTTCTTTCAACGCATACCCCTCATCTGGTTTTACAGTAATTGTCACAGTCTCATTTGCTACTGGGTTGGTACTGTCTGTTGTGATTGTTCCGCCGACTGTTGAAAGCAAGGAGATTCGACTGTAATCCATCTCATTATATGAGGAATCATCCAGTTTTCCAAGAATATCCAAATCTTTGGACAACTGCTCTGTCGTATCATTTAGACTATTCATTGCATCTCCAGCCGCCGACACATTGTTCAAAATCTCTGGGAGCAACGCAATAATATGTTCCATACGTCCTGCTACAGAATTTATTTCCGCTACGTTGTTATCTGTAAAATCCGTAATTTGTGTGACAAGTGCATCCCCTGAGTCAATGGCGTTATCCGCATAGGATTGCATCACATCTACATCGCTTTTAATTCCGTCCCCTGCTGCATCCATATCGTCAATTGTCTTGTCAATTAAATCATGCAGCTTATTAATCGCATTTCGCAGAGATTCTGCCTCATTAATCTCAATATATGGCTCCATCTGTCCTACAATACCGCCAATATCCTTTCGTCCATAAACAGTCCCTTGATTTGTACTCAACGATACAATTCCTGACTGTCGTCCCGCAATACCGCCAATATTATATCCTGTGTGTTCATATCCGACAGTTCCATAGTTAGTGCAACGCGATATCACACCGTCAGAAAATCCTGTAATACCTCCTGTATCAACACCACTGTACAGTTCACTCTCCTCGTTTGTCGCAAAACTCTCAATAATGCCCATTCCAGTGCCCATCTCATCATCCTGCGCAACCCATGCACTATTATCATTGATGCCAGCTCTGTTTGTACAATAATTTAATACCCCATGATTGATGCCTACAATTCCGCCTGTGGAGTAGTAGCCGGTAATTCTACCTTTTGCAGAGCACCCTGCAATAGTTCCAGTACGCTCATTAACACCGGCAATTCCACCTACAGTATCTCGTCCGCTAACCGTTCCTTGAAAAGTACAATTTTTAATTGTACCGTGGTTCACTCCCACAATACTGCCAATACATTCCTGTTCATTCTCTGATGTAATATCGCCTTTTAACGTTAGATTCTGAATGACACCATCTTTTTGTACATAGCGGAACAATCCTACAACATATCCATCTCCTTGACAGTGAAACCCAGAAATTGTGTGTCCCACACCATCAAAGATACCGTTAAATACTGGAATGCAATTTATTTCTATTCCTGTAAGGTCAATATCCGCCCTTAGGCTAACATACTTATCTTTTGACCAAGAATCAATAAAACATTTTGATGCGAACTCTGCAAACTGCTCTGGTGAAGTAATATCAATCTGTTCATATTGAATTGCGTCAGAAGCATTTGCCCCCTCCTCTGTTGACTCCATAGCTTTGACATTATGTATTGGAATCATACTGATTGTCACCACTACCGCCAAAGTCAACGCTAGGATTCGCTCATACATTTTATGCATCCTTTTCACCTTCTTCCTTCTCCATCAATTCTTTCAGACTTTTCTCATTATCTTCACGCATCTCAAGTTTTCCCATATTTACAAACAGACTTGCATCTCCGCGCACAAATCCATGCACTTCACCGATAATTGTACCATTAATTTGTCCCTGCACTCTGCCATCAACGCGCATCAAACCGCTGGCACGTTCCATTTTTAACGGAATGGACACTGCAAAAGAAGTCCTGTCTATAATCTTCTCGCCAAGTAACAAAATCTGTGGCAACACAAACATTACTGTAAAAATCGAAAGAATGGTTCCTCTGCCTAGACATTGACCAATCCCACAGACTGCACCATCAGAAGACATCTGTCCAATAAAAATTCCTGCCAGCGCAAGCATTGTACCTGAAGTGACAATTGTTGGAAATGCAAAGTTCATTGTCTCAATAATCGCGTCCTTTTTTGGCATCTTATCTTTAATTTCCAAAAATCTGCCTGAAATAACAATTGCATAGTCAATATTGGCACCCATCTGAATTGAAGAAACAATCATAGCACTTAAGAAAAACACATTTTTTTGTTCTATTGAAGGGAAAGAAAAATTTACCCAAATCACGCCCTGAATAACTGCAATCAAGAGAACTGGCATACCTGCTGACATAAAAGTAAACAACAGTACGATTAAAACAGCCAGAATCGAAACTACATTGACCACTGTATTGTCACGCTGGAATGTCTTATACAAATCGTACTGGCTAGTTGATTCTCCCGGAACCAACACCTCTGTCTTGTCATAATATTGTCCTGCAATCTCATGCATCTCATCCCCTTCTTCGGGCAGTGTCAGATAAATCAGCATACGACTATATTGTTGTCCTTGCAACTGGTCTAGTGCAATCTGCATCTTTGTATGCGCATCTTCCAATGTCTCCATCAAATCATCATCCAAGGTAACATAGCCCTCATCAACCTCGTCATACAAAAACATAAAAATATCAATTAGCGGAACACTATAGTTTGAAAAACCATTGACAATTTTGGCATAGTTCTCATCATTCACAGCATAAGCCATATACAATAGTTCTGCTACTTCATAGTCAAGCTCCAACAATTCCGAGAAATCCCTCGCAGTCAACTTATCAGTCAACATATAGCCATCCATCGCCTCTGTATTGGCAAGCCCCTGCGAATGGTCCACTTCTGGCCTAGCATCTAATTCCTTTAGCAACTTTTTCTCCTTCTCATAATTTCCTGCCGGAACGACAAGCGCCACAAAATTTTCCGGGCCAAAGCTCTCCTCAATCATTTCATCTACTAGCATGGCGTCGCTTTGAACTGGTGTTTCCAACTGCGTATAACCATACACATAAGGGCAATGCGACTGAATAATATATGCGCCTACCAACACAACAACAAACAATGGTGGAATAATATATCGTGTCTTATAAGCAAACTTGCCGACAAAAGGTATCTCTGGAATAAAGCTTTTGTGTTTTGTCTTATCCATCGCCTTTCCAAAAAGCATAATCAATCCTGGCATCAGCAAAAACACTGCGAGTAAACTCAATAAAATTGCGCGAATCAAACAAAGTGCCATATCGCTTCCAATACCAAATTGCATAAACATCATGGCAATTAGTCCACCCATTGTAGTCAGTGAGCTTGAAAAAATTTCTGGAATTGCTTTGCTAAGTGCTACAATATCCGCTTCTCGAATGCCAAGTGTCCGGTGTTCTTCCTTATAACGGTTGCAAAAAATAACGGCGTAATCCACTGACAAAGCAAGCTGTAATACAATTGTGACCGAATCTGACACAAAGGAAATTGTTCCCATCATAAAATTGGTTCCCTTGGTAATCAGTGCCGCTGAACAAAATGTCAAAAGCAGAACTGGCACTTCTGCCCAGGTTTGCGACGTAAGCAATAAAACGGATACCACCACAATCGCAACTAGCACACTGATTACAGACATTTCCTTTGCCAACTGTTCAGCCGATGCATCGCCCATCGCAGTCGATACATAAATGTCATAACCTTCAAGTAACGTCCGAACCTCATCCAACGCTTCTAACGCCCTGTCATCTGTCTCCTCATAACCAAATGTAATACTGTACAGTGCTGAAAAGTTATTGTAATGTTTCTTGGAATTATCAAAATCTAGCATAATAATGCTGTCTAACGCCTGCAATTCTTGATAAATTGTGTCTGCCTCCTCATAAGGAATATTCGTCACCATCACTTTTGCAGTGCCATAAGTAATAAATTGTTCCTCCATGCGGTCAAGTCCCTGACTTGTCTCTGTTGTCTCTGGCAAATATGCCGAAAGCGCATTCTCCACTGCCACCCAATTCATAGAAACCACGGAAAAAATCAATGCGATTCCAAATAGCAGAAAAAACAAGTTGCGTCTGTCCACGATAAAAGTAGCAATTTTAATCATAAAACTACTATCTTCACCGCTTTTTTTGGATTGTTCGTCCATAACCTTTCTCTCCTTTACACAGCAAGGGCATTGTCTATTTCACCATACCATCACTCTCTTATAAATTAACCTTGTGCCCTATAGTATAGTATATTGTCTTTGCTTTTTCAAGAATGACTTATGGTCATTTTATTATTTTATTCTTTTTTTAGAATATTAAGTAAAAAATTTTTTCTTTCTCTACCTGCTGACTATTTTCCTTTGAACACCCATGTGCAATCGAGTAGGGAAGGTTACTTCCCCTCCTCGCGCGCCGGGCACTCGTCAGCGAACCGATAAATCGGTTTGATGACAAATTTCACTTAGGTGCCCGTGTATAATCGAGTAGGGAAGGTTACTTCCCCTACTCGCCGCGCCGGGCACCCGTCAGCGAACCGATGAATCGGTTTGATGACGAATTTCACTTGGGTGCCCGTGTGCATAAAAAAAGAACTCCATAGAGTCCTTTTTATTCGTTCTATAATTGATTGAGATAGTCTTCCCATTGTTTGTTCACCTGTTCTGGCGCCAGTGTATTTGTAATTCTGTGTGCATTCTCCCGCAATTTCTGTTCAAACTCCCTGTCTTCAAAGATTCTGCGGAACGCATCCGCAAGTGCAAAGGCATCTCCAACAGGCACCAGCAACCCATTGACCCCCTGCTCAATCAACGCTGCTGGTCCGCCGCATGGACAATCTGTAGCAATCACAGGAATCCCAAGCGCCATCGCCTCCATAATAGAATTTGGCATCCCCTCTGTATTCGAGGTCAATGTAAAAATCCTTGCCTTGCCAATCTTGTCCGCAATATCATTTACATTCCCCGGCATAGAAATTCTATCTGTCAACCCTTTCTCAGCAATTAACATTTCCAGCTTTGTGCGAAGTTGTCCTTCTCCATAAATTATCAATTTTACGGTCGGATACTCATCCGCAATCTTACCAAACGCATGAATCAGCATTGTGTGATTTTTATTTTCATCAAGTCTGCCCGCTGCCACTATCAGGTCCTCTCTGTCCGCGCAGACTTTTCTCTGCGTAAATTGCGGATTGAGTGGATTAGGTAAAATAACACTTTTTCTTCTCACTACTTTTGGAAAAAATTGACCAGCCTGTTCTGTCTGAAGAATCACCCCATCTGCAAATCGAAAAACAGTTTTTGCAATAAATTGCATTAACTTTCCTTCATACTCCATAGTCGGTTCCCCTCGCACAGAGACAGCCACTTTTATTGGCAAAAATGCTGCCGCCGCCACTGCCATTAAATTATTTTTTCCAAGAAAAGATAAAATCACATCTGGTTTATATGTTTTCCACAAATTTCTCAGTGTGCGAAATCGAACACAAAAATTTCGGATTCGTCCGTGGCAAAGCATAGATTCATCTGGTTCTGAGTATACTCGATGTATTTTGGAAGAAATACAATACTCCTTTTCTCTTTTATATTGGGTCACAAGAATCACATCATAATTCTGTTCCAAAAAATATTCTGCAAGATTTACCATGACCCGCTCAGATCCACCTTTTTGTAGTGAACTGATAAATAAAATAATTTTCTTCATAGATAAAACCCCAGTTTAAACTTAGTGCATATAAATTCCTAGTGAATATAAGTCCTATACCACTGCTGAAATACAAAAAATGCCCATGCCACCTTAGAGTAATTTGCGCCGGAGGCTGGTCCTTGGTCCCCAGTTCTTAAATACTCACTGATAAACGCATGTACATACCGCGCATCAAAAATGCCCTGTCTTTTCAAGTACGCCACACTGCACATATCTTGTAATGCTTCCCTTAAAGGTCCCCGCATCCATTTGTCAAGCGGCACACCAAATCCTACTTTCGGCCGGTCAAGCAAGTCTCTTGGAATATAATCATAAGCGATATCTTTCAGAATACGTTTTTTTACCCCATCTGCATATTTATAAGAATGAGGCAGACGGTAGGAATACTCCATCACATTCACGTCAAGAATAGGACACCGCGCCTCAATAGAATACTTCATAGAAGCCCTGTCCACTTTACATAGAATATCGCCCGGGAGATATGTTTCCTCATCCAACAGCATTCTGCGCGCCTGCCAGTCATTTTCCTGATATTTTGATTCTATTGGAAATTTAAATGGCACACCACTTTCTGGAAGCATTCGCTCAATCACATTCATGTAAGTTCTTCCGCCAATCTGTGTTTTGGTCTCTGCATCATGATTTCCGGCCACAACTTGAACGCGAAATGGAAGACGTTCCAAAAGCCCCAGCGCACGAAACGGCGGAAACTGACAGACACCATAAGTCATACGTCCCAGTAAATCCAACTTTTGGGCCTGCGCCACATTGTCATAAATATTATATCCGCAGAAAAATTCATCTCCCCCATCACCAGAAAGCACAACTGTGACATCTTTTGCAGCAAGCCCTGCCACCAACATAGACGGAATCTGCGAACTGTCCGCAAACGGTTCATCATAATATTTTGGAATACTCTCCACCATATCAAACATAGATTTCTCATCGATATAAAGCTCTGTATGTTGTGTGCCGAGATGCTTGGCGACTGCCCTTGCATATTTTGCCTCATTGTAACGGTCTTCTTCAAAACCAATAGAGTATGTTTTGACAGACTCCAAACTAACTTCCTGCGCAATCGCTGTGACCAGTGAAGAATCATAACCTCCGCTCAAAAAAGCACCCACTGGCACATCCGCAATCATGCGCTTTTTGACACTGTCTTTTAAAATTGCCTTTAGTTCTTCTTTTGCCTGTTTATAAGAACCGACCGGCTCCTGCTTTTTTGTGTGATATACTGACGCGATATCCCAATATTTATGTTTTGAAATCTGACCGGCTTCAAACTGAACAATCTGACCAGGTTCCACTTTATACACGTGCTCAAACACTGCATTTGGCTCATTAATGCACTGTTGAAACAAATATCGTTTTATCACATCTTTGCGAATATTTTTGGGAAACCCCGGATATTCCATAATTGGTTTTAACTCCGATGCAAAGACCAGATTGCTGCCATCTTTCCAGTAATATAATGGTTTCTTGCCAATTCTGTCACGCACAAGAAAAAGAGTTTCCATCTCCTTATCATAAAGAGCAATCGCAAACATTCCCTGAAACCGTTCAACACATGCAATTCCCCATTTTAGATAAGCAGCAAGAATCACTTCTGTATCACACTGAGATTGAAAAGGATACGCTTTTAGTTCTTCGCGAAGTTCTTGGAAATTGTAAATTTCCCCATTATAGGCAATTACCAATCTATCATCACAAGAATGCATTGGTTGATGACCAAGCATGGACAAATCCAAAATGGAAAGACGCCTCTGAGCCAAACCGACCTCATAGCCACCTTTTGCGGCAAAAATCTCCTCCCCGCTGTCATTCGGACCTCGGTGATACATGGTATTATTCATCTGTTTTAACTGATCGATTGTAATGCTTTTTTGGGAAATAAATCCACATATTCCACACATATTTACCTTGTCCTTTCTCTATAGTTTCTTGTAATTTGTTTTATATAGTCTTCCCATTCTCCAAAAATATGTTCTGGAGAGGCCATCTGTCCAATCCTTACTGCATTTCTTCCAAGCTGTTCCGCCAGCTTACGGTCTTCAATTAATCTATTTATCGCTGCCGCCAAAGCATTTTTATCCCCAACAGGCACAAGCAATCCATTCTCCTCGTGCTTAATCACCATACGTGGCCCTCCCGGCGGGCAATCTGTTGACACAATCGGAAGCCCTAATGCCATCGCTTCTAAAAGCACATTCGGCATCCCTTCATAGTCAGATGCAAACGCTGCCAACGCTGCACAGCGCATATCTTTTTCTAGGGTACTGCTACTCCCCATCAATTGAACATATTCTTCGGCGTGAAGACGACAAATCAGTTCTTCTAATTGTTGTTTTGTCCCGTCAAAAGAATCTGGACCATAGATTCTAAGTATATAATCTGGGTGAATTTGGTGCACCATTGCAAACGCGCGAACCAACAAACACTGATTTTTAAAATCTACCAACCGCCCTGAATGCACAACGACATTTTCCCGCTTTTTTGGTATCTCATTCCCAATAAACCTTTCATCAATAGGATTTAAAATAATTCTGGAATTTTTGCGCACATCTTTCGGAAAAAAATCTCGCTGTTGCGGTGTTTGAAATACACAACCTGCCGCCCGTCGAAAAAGAAGTGGTATCTGTATCTTATCCGACCAAAAGTCATAATATCCAATTGGATTGATACGTACCGATATTAACACAGGCATTTTCATACCAATTGTCGCCGTGAGCGCCCTATAATTTGCCTTGCGCGCAAAAGCAATAACAATGTCTGGTTTTACTTTTTGTAAGAAATGACGAAGATTTATAATACGGTCCACAAATTTTAAAATGCGATTATGTTGCTCCTGCTTTTTATTAAGCCCTACATGGACACGTTTCACTTGCGGATGGATTTCATACTCATCCTCTCCTTGCCATTCTGTAGCAATATAAACTTCATATCCATGTTCTGCAAACTGACCAGAAAGCGTAGCAACCACACGTTCTGCGCCTCCTCTTTCCAGACAATTCAAATGAAAAACAATCCGTTTCATATTTTTAACCTTTTTGATTCTTCCAATATCTACAAATTTGCAAGAGCATAATCCACCATGCCTGATAAAACAGCCCTGTATTATATAACATATAGCGCATCTGGCAGTAGATAGTCAATGAGGTAAAACAAACATTTACCACAATCGCCAACAACACAATCAATGCAAATTCTCCTGCCATTGTAAGACAATTTTCTGCGCTATTGTATTTGCGCGGTAACATTATTACATAAAAAACTGTTATGCCATAAAACACATACAAAAACAATGCACCCCAGTTTAACAGATGGTGGACTTTTAACACCGTTGTAATCAATCCGTGAATCACATTGCAGACAAAAAGCCTAAGCAATTGTGGCACAGATGGCATCAAAAGGTCTCGCATCATGCTCCCTGCAATCCGATTATAATCTGTCTCTCGGTCAGCTACAGCAATACCTTGTGCCTCTTGGTGTTCTCGAATCACTGCCATCACAATATCAAATTTAATTCGGTCATAGGCGCTGCTGTAATGGTCCTCAATTGCTTGCCACCCCTTGCCCGCATAGGCAATATTGTATTCTTTTTCCTCGGCGCGTCGCATAATTTCCAAAAAAAGTGCTCTGTTATCCACATCTTGAATATACTGTGCCATCTCTTTGTCCGCAAGATACAATTCTGTTCCAAGAATAAAACTAGAATCCCCTGTATGTGGTGCAAATTCTCCACGCACCATCCAATTGTAGCCACAATCAATAAATCTTGTACCTGCAAGCACAATCACACAAGTTAGCAATACTGAAATAGCAGCTTTTTTCCAACCTTCTTTTCTATAATAAGAAATCAAAACCACCAGAAAGAGTATCACCAGTGTAATAAGCATTTGTTTCCGAATACTAATCAATACAACAGACCAAACAATTGCACCCGCTAGACTTTTTTTGTCTCTTTGAAACCAGACCCCGAGAATACATAAAAAATAAAAAACCCAAAGCGAATATGCAAGCCCCTCTGTCTCAATACTATTAAAATAACTGCACCTTCGCTGCGCTACAAAGCGATTTAACAGCGTTATTCCATATTGTATCACAAGAACGCCTACACTGCCAAACCAACTGAGAGAAAACAATCGTCCAAGCGTTCTTGTAATAGCATATGCAGCCATTGCCGCAATCACACACTGGCCAATCACCGCCGCATGAAGACCAACTTCTGCTCCAAAAATCCCACGAAACAGCCATAAGTACAAGCAATATCCTGGTTCTCTGTCACTCTGCATCTGAATATAAGACGGCGCATCTTCTGTCATAATAATGCCATCGAACAGATACCAGAAAAGATAAAACAAAAGACTCATCAGAAACAGTATCATCCCTACTGTCCACTCTCGCCTTTTTTGCACTTCTTTCAAACTCTTTCCTCCCGAATGTCCATAAATTCCTTGTGTCTATCGACCTATTGTTTCATCTGCCAAGTCTGTCTCTATCAGCGCTCGAATTCTGCAAAGATATCTTTCCATGCCAAACGCTTCTGCACGTTCTAATGCAGCTTGACAATACTTTTGATACTGTTGTTCATCCTTCAACAGTGCCTCTAACTCCGCTGCAAAACACCTCTCCTCGTCAGTAAATTGATGTGCATCCATATTTTTCTCTCCTAGAAAAATACCCGTAAGAATCCCATAATCCGCATAAAACGTCCGACTGTCATCCATACACTGTTCATACTGTTCATGCAAAATTTCTGCCGGACCAGTAAGACAGTTTACGCTTACACATGGGATTCCAACGGTCATTGCTTCAATTAAGGCGTTGGGAAACCCTTCACTTTCTGATGTCAATGCATACACATCCGCCTTTTTTAACAAGGCAAATGGATTGGACTGCACCCCTGTAAACAAAACTGCATCTTCCATACCAAGCTGTCTAGCAAGTGCTTTATAGGCACTGTACTCTCCTGCTCCTATAATCATCAATCGTGTCTCTGGCAAATGCTTTCTTATCAGAAATACCACCTTTATTAAATGCCAAAATCCTTTGACATCATGTTCTCTGCCCATCGATACAATCAATTTCCCACTCTGCGCAAAGAAAGCGTCAAACGCCTCTGGTGTCTGCTGATTGGACAACTCTCGAATTTGTTCAATATC
Source organism: Lachnospiraceae bacterium (assembly GCA_011959805.1). Taxonomy (GTDB): domain Bacteria; phylum Bacillota; class Clostridia; order Lachnospirales; family Lachnospiraceae; genus COE1. The sequence goes on from BLMC01000020.1 coordinate 14,763, forward strand.
ACAGGGATTATAGACTGTAGCTGACCGTTTGGGCTGAAATTGTCTGCTAATCTGCTGTTCCATAATGCGCGTACAACTAATTACCCTATCCGCAAGTCGACAGACAAATTTCATAGCCACTTTATTTCTTAAAGCTCCATATCCCCGAATCCCTGCCCAAGTAAAATCTTTTTGCTTAGACAGTACATTTACAAGATTTGCGGTCGGTCCAAAACTATAACTTAACTGAATATTAAATTGCTTTTTTAACTGTTTTACACGCTTTACTCTGCGCAGAACATTGACTGCTTTTTTTATTTTGCCATCAACCGCCCCAAGCTTTAAATCTATCATATCAACTCCAGACACATCATAAATCATGCCTGTCGTGTTGAATACTACCAAAGAAACACAATACTCTTTTTTTAAAAGTTGTGCCGTAGTTGCGCACACACGTTCTAAGCCTCCTTGATCAAGCATAGGCACTATCAGCATAATGCGCTTTTTCTTATTTTCCAAATCAATTCACTCTTTTCATCTTTTTCATTGCTGTAACCGCAAGCTTCCCCAATGGTGTATTCCCTGCAAAAACATTGTAATACGTAATTTTTTCTCCGCCAAACTTTAATTTGAATTCATCAATACCATTAGGATTCTCAAAATCCGAGATGCCACCCCAGTCGTAGCGAAGGATACCATTCTCCTTAAAATACTTCATATCCTCCCAGTGAAGTTTTTTGTTTGCACGCCCAATTAGATTTTGGTCTGCACTTTCCTCGCGGAAACACGAAGCAGAGTGTAAAAGTCTTGTGTCATGCACATCATATATATAAGAATGAAATACAATCGGTTCATTCTGGTACCACACTGCAGAAAAACAAATACTGTCCGTCTCCAAATATTTCTCAATTGCTGTCAGATTTAATTTTGTATCAATCCCCTTGGACTGGTACATTTTTTCATAAATCTCCGCAAAAATGTCAAGAATTTTTCTGTCTGCCACAATCTCAGCCTTTTTGTAAAACCGAATTTCAATACCATCCCGCTCACTTCTTCTACATTCATATCGCACATTTTTGTTTATTTCAGCAAACATTTTCTCCTCGGACAAGGTTAAGTCATTCATACAAGTATGATACTCCTGCCAACCTCGAAACTTACCCTTTGTCTCCTCAATGGGCACGCCGTGGACAAACAAAATATCCGCATTTCGCTTCTGTTGTAAAAGCTTTGATATGCTTAGTGCATCAGGATACCAAATTTGATTCACTGTTAAAAATTTTTTTCGATATGAAGTATCTATCATGTAGTCTTTTCCTTTCTTCCATAATATAGCCTTCGGATGATGTTTCTACCGGGTTACAACTCCCGGTGGATTTTTTCCGCTGATATAGAAGGTTTCCATTTTCCTAGCAAGCTTTTGCACATCAAAATCCTTTTCGGCAATCACGGCGCGCATATCCTCGCGCACCAGTGCTTTTTTACTGTTTCTCATAACCTCACTCGCCCAACTTGCTGCTGGTTCCTCAATACTCTTATAAGTAACCAAATCGGTCAGTGCTACCTCTTTTGTGACCTTATCTGACACTAGACACCGCAATCCAGAAGCCTGCGCCTCCGCCACACTGCCAGGAAGTCCTTCAAACAGTGACGGAAAAACAAAATAGTCAAACGCCTGATAATACCGCTCCACATCAAAACGATTGCTTAGAAACTGCACTTTGTCCGCCAAACCCAACCGATTTACCTTATCTTGAATTTCGGATTTTAACTTGCCATCTCCAATTAATACCAACGCCGCATCATCGCGTATTTTACACAACTGCGCAAAAATATCTATGAGATACTGATGATTTTTCATAAAACCAAATCTGCCAACATGGCCTACAACAAATTTTTCATCAAGCCCTAGTTCCTTTCGCATCTGTTGTCGCACTTTGTCATTAAAAACAAAACGTTGTGTATCAATCGCATTGGGAATTGTCCAAACTTTGCCCGCTTCAATCCAGTTTTTACCGTAGACTGCCTCTGCCGCCTCTGTAGAGCAAGTAAAACAATAATCTGTCTTGTACTTTAATCGGCCTCGCAATATTTTTGTCGCAAGTCCTTTCAATCCTTTATCCACACCAGCGCTTCGCGCATGTGCAATAGTTACAGGGATTCCAGCCTTTTTGGCAATTGGCAAATAGATGGCGGCAGTGCTTGTCATATGTCCTTGCACAGCCACAAATTCTCTATGTTCTCCAAAAAATCTGTGAAGTGCTTTGCGATAGGACAAGATATTGAACACTCGAAAACGTGGGACATGATAAATTCTGCCGCCAAGCTGCTGTATTTCTGCATTGTATTGTCCTATTTTATCCGTATGCACAAGAAAATCAAACTGAACCTTATTTCTATCTATTGCTTGGTACAGCTCCATTATCCTGCTCTCTGCCCCGCCAAGATTTGTTGTCCCAAGAACATTTAATACTCTTACCGGATCTGTCATATTTCTTACCTCTAATTTTATCTTCTCGAAATCCCATATTTTAGTTGTTTGAAGATACTTTTCCAATTTACCAAAATATATTTTGTTAGCGCCATTGCATACTCTGCTGCCTTTCCAAGCACTCCGCGCTTTTGCACCTTAACTTCCATCAATTCTGTGTAGGAAATCAATCTGTCTTTGTACTTGTCAAACAGTTTTTCGTAGTGTTCAAAATCGTTTTCGTTCATCGTATTGGAATGTACAACAAAGGTCGTATAACCGCTGTTTTTTTTGAGGCAGCTGCTTTGCTGATAGGAGATTGGATAAAATGTCATTCCACGCCAAAGATAAGGACTTTGACCAAATCCATCTGTCATCTTGTCAAATCCAAGCTTTCGCAGTGCTTTTATAGTATTGTTATCAAACGAGTGTGCAGGTGCCATAAACATCCTTGTACAAATTCCATTTGACAAAAGAATGTCTCTTCCACGCTTTAGTGCTGCCAGCTGATTCTCATACCCTATCCCAGCAAATTCAGATAGTCTATTTAGGGGAAAACACCCCATCTTTTTTGTAGTATAAATATGTGTTGTTCCATGTTGTGCAATACACCAGCCCTCATTCTCCAACCCTTTAATATAATTCCAAAACGTTTCTGGTTGGATTATCTTTGATGAATTGATATGAAGATTCTCATCCTGATTGTCTGGCACCACCCCTATAAGTGGCTTAACCTGATACAAATCGCAAAGTTCCTTAAATCTTAGAAACTTTGTCCAATCCATATCAGGTGTGATATCATCCATCCTTATGCTGATTCTCATAAATTTTCCCTGTACCAGTCAATCGCAAGCGCAATTCCCCGCTCAAAATCAAACTCTGGTGCATATCCTAGCATTTTTCTTGCCTTGGAGATATCAGCGTTGGAATGTTTGATATCCCCTGCTCGGTCTGGTCCAAACTGTGGCTCTACTTCTTTACCGAGTGCCTTGCACAAATCATAATAGATATCAATAAGATATTCCCGTCCGCCATATGCAATATTGAACGCTTCTCCTGCTACATCACTGGAGGCTAGACATGCCTTAAAATTTGCTTCTATCACATTGTCAATATAGGTAAAGTCCCGCGACTGTTTCCCATCGCCGTTGATGGTAGGCACTTCACCATCGAGTAATTGTTTAATAAATTTGGGAATGACCGCGGCATAAGCACCATTTGGGTCTTGTCTACGACCAAACACGTTAAAATAACGAAGCCCGTAAGTATCTAAATGATAGAGCTTTTTATAAAGTTTGCCGTACTCTTCATTTGTGCGCTTTGTAAGCGCATATGGAGAAAGCAGATTTCCTTCCTGCCCCTCTTCTTTTGGCAATACTGGATGGTCTCCATATACAGAGGAACTAGATGCATAGACAAACTTCTTTACTCCATTTTGCCTTGCCGCCTCCATCATGTTAAGTGTGCCTAGAATATTATTCTGCTCATAAAAAATAGGCATTTCAATACTTCTTGGAACAGACCCCCACGCCGCCTGATGCAGAACATAATCCACTCCTTTGCAAGCTTCCATACAAGTGTCCAGACTTTTGATATCCCCTTTTATAAAAGTATAGTTTGACCGTTCCAAAAACATTTGTACATTCTCTTCTCTTCCAGTAGAAAGGTCATCCAGAGACCGCACCTGATATCCCATATCCGTCAGCGCCTCACACAAATTGGAGCCAATAAATCCGGCCCCACCTGTCACAAGAAATGTGCTATTCTTCTCAAATTTCAAATCTAAATATCCCATAGCGAACTTTTATTCTCCTCTCATTTTCGTCTTATTCCTACCAACTCTCGCAATTCTAAAAATCCAGCCATATAAAACAAAGGCAAGTTATAAATCATGTATCGCGAGGTACATTGTATCATCAGCGCTGTCGCACATACGTTTCCTACAATTGTTAGTAAAACCACTGCCATAAAAGGCGCTGCCTGACTTTTTGTGTCACTTTTAAAAAGCTTTGCGGTCAACACTATAGCCACAAAATAGATAAAAGCGGCATACCATATCAATAAAGGGTACTCATACGAAACTGTTCGTACAAATCCCAATGTAATTACGCTGATATAAGTGCGCAGATAACGAAAAATAACCTGTGACATCAATGCGGCGCTCAACTTCTCTGCAACTTGGTCGACCGCCGCCATCAACTCTTGATAACGTTCAACAGAAAGTCCTTGTGTCTGTTGTAAAAACTGCTTTGTTGGCTCTGCAAAGTATGTGAAATTTAGTTCATCGTGACACTGCTCATGATGAGCTGCCCTATTTATCAGACCTGACGGTGCATATTTGTAGTTCATCCTATCCGCATCTGCACTGTCATAAATCTTATAGAAAAGTGCTCTCAAAGCATCATCTGTAATCGCTTCTCCATCTTCTCTATCTGCCACATACAACACATTTGCAAAAGACATTGCTTTTCCTGAAACAGTGTCTACAAATAGTCCCTGCTCCAAGAAATTATATCCGCGAATCAAAACGCTTCGCGCTGAAAACGCAATGATAAGAATTGCTACAGCTGCAATCAATCCCTGACGTGCAATATTTTCCGCCAATGCAAAAGTATCTCTTTTTTTTCCTGCCCTATTGGTTTCCCAAACCGCATTTTTTACACTCTGGATATAAACTACAAAGAACCATACAATAAACAAAACCATCATCTGCCCGCGAATTAATGATAATAGAAAAAACAGTCCTATTGTGCGAAAGCTTTCGCGTCCAATTGGTTTTTTTGACCATATCATATCCAAAAGACTAATAAACGCAAGCGGATACAAGGAAAACAAAATTCCCTCTGTCATTAAAGCGTTTGTCAACACAAGATGCGTACTAGAAAAAAATGGTATCAACAGATGTGGTATCAGCAGAATCGCTGTAAAAAGAAGCGACTCTAATATTCCTAATGAAAAACGTTTGCGCATAAAAATAATAATTATGGTATTTCCGACAATTGCCAAGAGATTCTGCAATGCGATTAATATCCAATAATGCATTTGCGGTGCTAAAAACCTTAACCCCTGAATTAGCAGCGCATATCCTGGTTCTCGCATAATCATCTGATTTTCATGCTGAAACGTATCACCCACATAAATTGGCGCTCCTGTCAAAAATAAAATCCCAAAAAATAAGATAAAGATGCCTGCAAAGATAAAATCTGTTTTCTTTTTTCTCATTCCTTTGCTGCTTACAGCCTCCAATATATATATCCTGCGTCAATATACTCTTTTTTATCCAGGATTCCCTTCAAATCTGTCAATACTTTTGCCTTGCCATTCTCTGCATAGAACGCATTCATCGCTGTCATATCAAGCGATTTATAAGACTCATGTGCCACCGCAAGAATCACTGCATCACAACCACGAATGTCCGCCATCCGTGTAAATTCTATTCCATAAAGGCGTTTTGCCTCGTCGGCATCCGCATTGTCATCTGTCACCTGCGCGGTAATACCATATTCCTTTAATTCATTATAAATATCAATAATCTTAGTATTTCTCGTATCTGGACAATTTTCCTTAAAAGTAAAACCAAGAATCGCCACCTTTGCACTCTTTACAGGAATATCTGCCCGTATTAAATTTTTTACTAAATTCTCTGCTACATATTTTCCCATGTCATCATTGATGCGACGCCCAGAAAGAATAATCTGCGAATGGTATCCAAGCTGTTCGGCCTTGTAGGTCAAATAATAAGGGTCCACCCCTATGCAATGACCACCCACAAGTCCTGGCTGGAAATTTAAGAAGTTCCACTTAGTTCCTGCTGCTGCAAGAACAGATTTTGTGTCAATCCCCATCTTATTAAAAATAATCGAAAGTTCATTCATAAAAGCAATGTTAATATCCCGCTGACTGTTCTCAATCACTTTCGCCGCCTCTGCAACCTTGATGGACTCTGCCCGATATACTCCAGCTTCCACCACAAGTTCATACACATGTGCAATCTCATCAAGAGTTTCCTTGTCCATACCAGACACAATCTTTGTGATGGTTTCCAGACGATGAACTTTATCCCCTGGATTAATACGCTCCGGCGAGTACCCAATTTTAAAATCTACACCGCACTTTAAGCCAGACTCTTTTTCCAAGATTGGCACACAAACATCCTCTGTAACGCCTGGATATACAGTAGACTCAAACACAACAATAGAACCTTTGGTAAGATTTTGTCCTAAAATGCGGCTTGCTCCTTCAACAGGGGTCAAATCTGGCGTGTGATCATCATTGACAGGGGTTGGAACTGCCACAATATGAAACTTTGCTTCCTTTAATTTGGAAGGGTCTGCAGTAAATTCTACAGTAGTGTTTTTAATCACTGCATCTCCCACCTCATTTGTAGGGTCCACACCAGATTGATAAAGATTAATCTTCGCCGCATTAAGGTCAAATCCTACTACTTTAATCTTTTTGGCAAATGCGACAGCAATTGGCATTCCCACATAGCCAAGGCCAACCAGTGATAATTTTTCTTTTCCACTTACAATCTCTTCATATAAACTCATTATAATTTATACTCCTTTCCTGCGCTCTGTATTTCTTCTATATAAGCTTGTATAACCTTTTTTCGGTCAAATTCACGCTCCATCTTTTCTCTAGCACATCTTCCCATCTGCACACGCTCCTTGTAAGATAAATTCAAAAAGCGAACGATTGTATCATACAATGCCTCTTGATTTTTGGGCGGAAATCCAAATCCAGTCACGCCTTCCGTAAATCCTTCCCTACACCCCGGAATTTGCGTGGCCAAGACTGGTCTACCGTTTGCTGCCGCCTCAAGAATCACGTTTGACATTCCTTCGTGATAGCTAGGCATCACCACTGCGGACGCCTTTTGATAAAATGAGGTGATATTCTTCTGATATCCAATAAGCTCTAAAACGCCTTCCGCTTGCGCGGATTCTATTTTTTGCTTATAATCATCCTCATAATTTCCTACCAATTGAAACAGTACCTTCGGATATTCTTTGTGAATGGCCTTTGCTGCATACAACAGCTCATCAATCCCTTTCTCTTTCATAATTCTACCGACATACAGAAATATCATGTGCTCTTCTTCTAAAGGATATTCCTTAAAACAATGTCTGTCAAGATTCACCCCAGAACCTGGCACCAGTCTACTCTTTTTCCCACAAATGCGAGACTTTGCAAAAATCCTTTGATTTTCTTTATTTTGAAAAAATACGCACGCTGCGTTCTTCAATGCAATCTGATAAAGCACAGTCACAATCTTTTGTATTATTCCGCCATTTTCAAAGGCGGAGCCAAGCCCAGTAATATTTGCGATATAAGGCACACGCTGTAATCGGCAGCAAATATTTCCATAAATATTTGGTTTAATGGTGTATGTGAGAACTATCTTTGGTTTGATATGCCAAATCAGTTTCCAATAGCTACACAAAAGTTTTAAGTCCCGCGCCGGATTGACACCGCGCCGATCAATTGCTGTATAGTACATTTTACAGCCTTCCTGTGCCAACTGTGGCACTTTCTCTCCATCTGGAAGGCTGATATGTACTTCATACCTTTTTAGCAATTCCAAAATTAATTCATTCCTAAAATCATAAAGCCCACTTGCAGAGTTTGCCAGAATCAATATCTTGTTCATATGAATGTTTCCTTTTTGGTAACATTTCAGCCTTCGGCTTCCTGTTACAGGCATCAAGCTATGCAGAATCGTTTCGCGATGGCTTGATGCATCTCAACCACTACGTATTCCTACGTGGCTTATATAAGCCATAATTTGCAACATAGTGCAAAGTCCTAGGCTGAACTGTTACCCTTTTTGGCCTCTTCTGCATCTAACACCATAATCTCACAATATTTCATCATAACCTGATTCACTAAATAAGGGGTGGTCCTGATTGGATTAGCAATGCCCTGAAGATTTTTTTTAATCAATGTCATATGGTCAGCACCACAACTATATGCATGGGGATAACCACCTCCAAACCGTGGATTTACCTCCGAAAAATAATACACACCATCCTGCTCAAACAAATCAATATCAATTTGCCCTGTAAATCCATTCTCTTTGGCAAACTGCACAATTTGTCTATTTAACTTTTCATCATAAAAGGATATTGCCTTGTCTGTCTCACCAGCACGCATCACTAACTTCTTTTTGGTAAAAATAGACACAACTTCCCTGCTCACCAAATCAATATAGACATCTGCTCCAATTTCCTGTCCAGTCATATATTCTTGTATAATCATTTCTTCACCATGCGAGAATAAAAATGCTGCTGTTTCCCAATCTTGTGCTTTTGCAATTTGTATGCTGGCACTACCTTTCATTGGCTTTACAAACACTGGAAACGCAATCTCACCTTGATTCAAGGCTCGACGAAATTCCTCCAAGGATACATATGTTTTTACACAGGGATATTTATGTTCCTTCATCCAACAATACAGCTCCCATTTATTTAACGTGCGTTCACACAGTTTGTATTCGGAGCCAACTACTGTCACTCCCAGCGCTTCAAATTGGTCTTTGTGCGCTGCAATCAGCGATAATTCTGGATCAATGAGCGAGAGTACGCCTGTGATGGATTCTTTTCTACAGATGTTATAAAGAACATCCAGATATCCCGGTTCTGTAATCCGCGGCACAATATAATGCGCATCTGCCTCGTACAGCGCAGGCGCATAAGGACTGCAATCTGTACAGATAATTCTTCCTTCTCCCTCAAATGTCTTCCTAAAATATTGAACCACTTTATCTCTTGTCCCACAGCTTAAGATTAAAAGATTCATGTCTCTACCTCTCTTTTTTCGGCTTCTGCCTTCTGTTTCGCCTTTCTAATTTCAGCAAAATTACCTTCTGCCTGATTGGTATCTACCACAATATCCTCATGCACAAACACTTTTCGGATTGTTAGAAAAAATATTTTTACATCGAGTGTAAATGTCAAATTTCTTACGTATTCTACATCTGTTGCAAACCGTGTATCCCAGTCTAACAAATTTCTACCACGAACTTGCGCAAGTCCCGTCAACCCTGGTCTGACAGTATGGCGAAGTCGCTCCTCTTCTGTATAATATGGCAAATAGCTTACAAGAAGCGGACGCGGACCAATTAAACTCATATCTCCTTTTAAGATATTCCACAATTCAGGAAGTTCATCAAGACTTGTTGCACGCAACATTTTTCCAAATTTTGTCAGTCTGACTGCATCTGGCAGCAGTTCTCCATTGGCATCGCGCGCATCTGTCATAGAACGAAATTTGCAGAGCTGAAATATTTTTTCGTGATATCCTGGCCGATTTTGATGAAAAATAATTGGTGCACCAAGCTTTACGCGAACAAGTATTGCAACTACCAACAACACAGGACTAAGTAGAATCAGCGCCGTGAGAGCGATCAGAATATCTAGCAGCCGTTTGATATATTTTCGATACATATGATCAACTCCTACTAATCTTCAAACAAACGTCTCACAATGCGAATTACTTTCTCCATATCTGCCTCTGTATTTTTAATGTCACTTGGCAGACACACGCCACGCGCAAAAATATCTTCACTGACACTGACTTTACCTTCATTGTGGCTGAAAAAATCACAGTCCGCAAATATAGGCTGTAAATGCATCGGTTTCCAAATAGGACGCGATTCTATATTCTCTGCCTCAAGTGCATCCATTATTTTATCCGGCGTCACATTACTACCCTCTTTTATTGTTATACAAGACAGCCAATTATTTGCCTCTCCCCGCGGATTTAACGGGTTCATCTCAATCACATCAATATCAGCAAACGCTTCCTTGTATCTAGTATAGATTGCTTTCTTTAAGCGTATATGTTCGTTAAGATGCAATAATTGTCCCCTACCAATTCCTGCTAAAACATTGCTCATTCGATAGTTGTAACCAATTTTTGAATGCTGATAATGCCTTGCTGGGTCTCTTGCCTGTGTCGAGAGTGTCCGCACTTCCTGCACAAGTGCTTCCTCCTTAGAAACAAGCATTCCTCCCCCAGAAGTTGTAATAATTTTATTTCCATTAAAAGAATAGATCCCAATACGTCCAAAGGTTCCTGTAAGTTTTCCATCATATGTAGAGCCAAGCGACTCTGCTGCATCCTCAAGCACTGGAACATGATGCTTTTGACAAATCTGTAGGATTTCATCCATCTTAGCCGGCGTTCCATACAAATGTACGATAATAACTGCCTTAGGGGTAGGATATTTTTCAAACGCTTTTTCAAGCGCGCAAGGCGACATATTCCAAGTATCTGGTTCTGAATCAATCAATACAGGGATTGCCTTCTCATATGAAATCGGATTGCAACTCCCTGAAAACGTCAAAGAAGAAACAAACACAGTATCTCCCTCTTCTACCCCTAAGAGTTTTAGCCCTAAATGAATGGCAGCAGTTCCTGAACTCAATGCTGCCGCATAACCACATCCCGTATACGCTGCGATTTCTGTCTCAAAGTTATTGACATTCGGTCCCAAAGGCGCCACCCAATTTGTATCAAATGCCTCCGCAACAAAACGCTGCTCATCTCCATGCATTGTAGGACTCGCTAAATAAATTCTCTTTTTGTCATTCATTGTATTCTCTCCTGCACTACTCATAATACTCCTCCTTTTCTGTTTTCTAAATTCCAAAAGGCTTTTTCCACACCAGAAAAATCAGATGTAGAAAACTCTAAGATTCTATTCCCCTTCTTCCAAATCCTGCGAAGTATCTATACTTTTTGGGGAATACGTCGGCACAATCTCCTGTATCAAAGATCGCACATCATCACATTCATTCTCCACTGCACGCTTTAAATTATTGAGTTGCACATAGAATAATGTCTCATCAAACTCGATTGGTTTCCCGATATGAATTAACTTATTTTCTGTGTCCATTAACCCTTCCTCGCGCATCAAAAGCTCCTCGTACAGTTTTTCACCGGGCCTTAATCCAGTAAATTCAATCTTAATATCTTCATCCACTTTATATCCTGAAAGGCGAATCAAATTTTTAGCCAGGTCTAAAATTTTGACTGGCTCTCCCATATCCAAAACAAAAATCTCTCCTCCTTTTGCATATACGCCCGCCTGAAGTACAAGCGACACTGCCTCAGGAATTGTCATAAAGTAGCGAATAATATCTGGGTGTGTGACTGTGACAGGACCTCCCGCTGCAATCTGATTCTTAAACAGCGGAATTACACTTCCATTGCTGCCCAGCACATTGCCAAAGCGAACCGCCACAAATTCTGTGTCATAATGACGATTAAACGTCTGTATGACCATCTCACAAATACGTTTGCTTGCCCCCATAATATTTGTAGGATTCACTGCCTTGTCTGTCGAAATCAGCACAAATTTCTTCACGCCGTTTTGCACTGCTGCCTGCGCAGTCTTCCAAGTGCCAAAAACATTATTCTTAATCGCCTCATTCGGACTTTCTTCCATCAATGGCACATGTTTATGCGCCGCCGCATGATAGATAATATCTGGGTGATACTCCTCCATAATACTATTAATTCGGTTTGTATTCCTCACAGAAGCAATCAACACCACCATGTTTAAATTTGGATATTTTTGTTTTAATTCCTGTTGTACCTCATAGGCATTATTTTCATATATATCAACAATAATCAGCCTTGCTGGTTTATGTCCTGCTATCTGACGGCAAAGCTCACTTCCAATTGAGCCTCCTCCTCCTGTCACCATTATAGTCTGATTTCGGACATAATTTAAAATGGAATCCAAATCAACCTTAATTGGGTCCCTTCCAAGCAAATCTTCGACATCCACATCTCTTAACTTGCTGACATTGACCTCACCATTCACAAGTTGATAAATCCCTGGTAATGTCCGCAACTTACAGCTCGTTTCTTTACAAATCTCGACAAGTGCTTTCATGGTTGCACGATTTGCAGATGGAATCGCAATAAAAATTTCGTCAATGCCATACAGCGCAGCGTACTCTACAATCCTGTCGCGCCCACCCACAATCTTGATGCCTTGAATAAACCTGCCCCATTTTCCCTCATCATCATCAATAATACACTTGATAGTCATGGTGCTGTAACTACTGTTTGTAATTTCCTTAATCACCGTATTTCCAGCATCACCAGCACCGATTATCATCACACGTGTACCATTTTTTCGATTCTGTGCCTTATGGCGCATATTGCGCATAATCCGATAGGAAAATCGCGTACAAGTCGTAATTCCTGTCAACACTAACGCATACGTAAAATAGTAACTTCTTGGAATCGGATACTGCATCAGCTTCATTCCCAGAAAATCAAGAATTGCACTGAGAATACATGCCGCCAGAATATTCTGCACTTCTGCTGTCCCTGCAAACGCCCACAGACTATGGTACAATTTAAAAAAATAGAACACAATCAGGGTCATCACAACATTGGCAATCATAAAATTCCATGCGGAACTTAAATATACCTCTGGAATATCTCTATAATTTAGTTCAAAGCGAAACCACAGCGGTGCAATGCTTGCGATACATACTGTCATAATATCTAAAATCACAAGTACGATTCTTCTTTGCAATAGCTGTACATTTATCCGATTCAACAAATTCATAATGTCACTCCTGCCTCTTGGCTCTTTGATTCTGCGGTTCTTTTTCTTTTGGCACAGATATATCCTGGCAATCCCGCATCAGCACCACCTGCATGAGTATAAAACTAAATCCTGCTGGTATGCATGGATGATAAGCCCATTCTGTCAAACTTTCAAACCCAAACACCACCACAAGTGCAAACGGTACTGCAAATATTGTATATTCTTTTCCATATTTTAAATATAGATTGATAGCTCTCCACAGTGTCAATGCACATAATATCAGAAAGATAACACCCGCTACCCAACCAAAATTATATGCCACCTGCAAGTAAGAATTGTGTGCATGTGGATATTCTGATCCCTCCTTGTCCTCTGGTCCCATCCTTGGATGTCCACGAAACGTTATCGCTTTCAAATAATCTTCAAAAATAGCAAATCTACCATTAGAAATATCCATTTCCGATACGGTTTCGCCTTTGACATCGCTGTCCACTGACCGTCGTTCAAGCCCTGCAAGGCCAGCCCCAACAAAGGCAAGTTCTCCTGTCTCCTCCAATGCCAGTCGTTTTGTTTTGTCGTTCCTATCGACGGCTGCGCGTTGTCCCTGTGTTTGAAATCTACCAAACAGTGTATCAAAAAAGCGTCGCACAGTCATATATTTATCCGAATTAATTGGGTCTCCCTCATAAATCATAAAAGATTTATCCTGAAATTCAATATCGTAGCGCACCGGGTCATTTACAACTGCTGGAATCATTCTTACCGCAGTAAACACCATTGGAAAACTGACAAGGCAAACTGCTGCCAAAACACCAAACTCCGACAAAACTCTTCTAATTCCCTTGCGATAAACCACTGCACATAACACTACAACCGCAATCAGAGTCACCGTCACGGTAACAAATGCTGTTCTGGACATTGTAAGCAATATAAATCCTACAACCAAAGCTGTCATAAAATACTCTGGACAACAATGCCAAAAATAATTTTTTCTAAACTTTAACTTCCCATATAATTTTGCCAATACCGCGCCAAACACCACTGCAAGATACATTCCAGTACAAGCAACTGTGTGGAATATGCCACCATAGCGGTATACCATCCAGTAATGATGTGGCCGATGCATTAAGCAAAACAACGTTACCAGCGCAAAACTAATAAAAATACCATTACAAAAATTTTTTAAAAATCGGCTTAACTTTGTCGGTACATTCCGAATTAACAGATATACTATAAAAGGTAACGTCGCCGTGAAAACCCACGTTTTCTCAAATCGATAGACATACATCAAAATTGCAAACAATATCCATAAGACAACAAACATGGTCTGTTGTTTATTCTGTGTAATTTTATTGATTATATGAACCAAATTCTTTTTTTTCAATTCCAATTTTTTTGTGGCCAGAGTTTCTAATAAAACTGTAATTAGCAAAAGCCCCCATGTGAGCACAACACCGCACGTAAGGCGAGCGAGCAGCAATTCCTTTTCCTCTGTTCTTACGGTATTACAGTAGAAAAAAGAACCTACAATCCCTAGAATTACCCACACTGCACTAATTTTGTGTACAAACCATCTCTCATGATAATTCATCAAAAATGCAACCGCCAAAAAGATAAGCATCCAACGTGTATTTGTATCATGATAATAATTTCGGTCCGCATTGACATATTGACATAAGGCATAAAACAGTAGGCCAAAACTTACAGACTGAATATAATTGCGCCACACAAGACACATTTTCTTTTTTGGTGTAAGGCGAGATTCTCTCTGCCGAACGTAAAATTTAGAAGGACGAATTAAAAAGCTTCCTAACCATAATTCCGCGACAAGAATTCCCGCCAAAAAAAAGAGCCTGTCCCACACTTCTCCGCCAAAACGATTCAATATCACCGCAAAGAGAATTAGCGCAACAGCGGCCAAAAGAGTTAGTACACCTACTCCAATCCTTATATATTTCCAAATTTGGTCTGCATGTTCTTCCAAAAAACCATCACACACCCAAACCAGTACCAACGTCAGCAGATAAATCAGTAGCGCAGCCACTATAACTACGAATTGACGCACAATAATCCCCGCTGGCCCAAGTGGTCTTGTATAGTCAAAATCGGCAACAAGACATACTTCATCATTGATAATTCCATCAATGTAAAGTGTGCTGTTCTCTAACTGCCCTAATGCCTCCTTGTCCGCCACAAAGAGCAGATATCTGGCATGACTTACCTCGCTCACCAAAATCTCATAATAATAAGGCTTCTGTGTCTCCACATCCAGATTGGGAGTTGCTGTTAAAAATCCTTTCTTTTCAATTGTTCTACTGTCTACTTCCTCCTCGTAGATACACGAAAAAGATTCGTCATACAACCGAAACAAAACACTCTCTGCACCGTCAAACTTTTGTTCAACACTACAATTCAGATATAATGTAATTTGTTCGATATGGGTATTTACAAAATAAACAGTCTGAAGTTTTTTGTCTGCGGCGGTAAAAACCTCTCCTGTAGTCCCTGTTTTCTGAGAAATTTTATACGCTCCCTGCCGCGATATTGTATGGTTTTTTACAATCCCCATCGGAAAAATACGCACCAGAAAAATAAACGCAACTGTCGCAATTACAATCTGTATTGCAGCATTTCTCTTTGCATGATTCCTGGCATGTATGCTGTCGGAAAATGTATGGTCAATAATCTCATTAATAAATGCATATAACGATGGGATTATACCGTTTTGTTTTGATTGTCTGTTACTATCCAAGCCCACAACCTGCCCTTCTAAAGATTACTGGTAACATTTTCCTTCGTTAGAGTATAGCACATTACAAATCCGAATACAACAAAAGCTTTCTCTGTTACTTTTCACGATCTTTATTGTCATCCGAACAATAAGGTGATTCTCCATCTGTCTCTTCGCGGATTACATACTGCGGAGAATTATTAATACTGATATAAATCCTTCCAATATACTCCCCGATTAGTCCTAACATAATCATAAGCATACCACCAATAAAAACAATTGCCGCCATTAGAGAACTAAATCCCATTGGCACTGCCGGATTTACAATTTTCTTAATAACAGTATAAATTCCATAGAGAAAACCACCACCTGCAAAAGTAACACCTGTAATGGTAGCAATCCTAAGTGGCAAAATCGAAAATGCTGTGAAACCATTAAACCAAAGCGCCATCAACTTTTTCATTGTGTAGCCAGAAGCACCCACTTCTCGACTTCTGTGTCGCACAGGAACATTTGTAATATTCCTTGTAGAACGCAGCACCAAACCAATAATATAAGGATAACTATTCTCATATTCCAACATGCTGTCAACCACAAACCGCCTTGCCGCAAAATAGCTTGTCAAATGCAAATTTTTAGGTTTTCCAAGCATTATCCTTGTCATAATATCGTTCATCCAAGTTCCAAAATTGCGAAATGCACTATGTTTTTTATTGTCATAGCTAGCATAGACTACATCACTGCCATCCTCTATCCCGCGAATCAATTTCCCAACTTCATTTGCTGGTGTCTGTCCATCGTCATCTAGGCATACCACAATATCCCCATCTGCCTTGCGAAGCCCCGCCATCAGCGCCGCATGTTGTCCAAAATTCTTTGCAAGACTGATTCCCGATATATTTTGATACCTTTTGGCAAGCGCAGTAATCACCTCGTAAGTATCATCTGGCGAACAGTCATTTACCAAAAAAATGTCATACTCATATGCTGTCATATTTTGCATGGTATCTCTTATTTCTGCCACGACTCCCTCAAGCGTCTTTGCACTTCGGTAACAGGGAATCACAAAACTTATTTTCCTCATCTTGATAATTCCTTTTTCCTTGTTCTACAATTATAGAAAATACAAATAATATTGCGTTTTTTTACGCCAACCACATGCAGCAAAGCGCCTAAATTTCTTATGTGTTCGCGTGTATCGATGATAGTAAGCGGCAAATATTTTCTTCGTTTACTATATCATTATTTATCAAGAGGATTGATTGCACCAAAAAAGACCAAATCCTCATATTTTCCATCAAGAAATAATTCGTCCTTAAAATATGCCTCCTGTACATACCCAGCTTTTTGATGCATGCGCAAACTTGCTTGGTTGTATGCCAGCACACGCGCCAAAACCTTATGCAATTTCAGATACTCAAACGCATAGTTTAGCATAAGTTTTGCTGCCTCTGTCCCAACACCTTTTCCATACGCCTGTTCTTCTCCAAGAAAAATTCCTTCCTCTGCTTTTTTGTTTTTCTCCTCAAAATTTTGAAGATAAACACTGCCCAATGGCATCTTATCTATGTTTCTACAAACAACAAACTGATGTACGCATCCTTTTTGCACTTTATTGTTTAGCCAATCTAAATGTATTTCTTGGGACAGCGGAGTCCGATCGATAAAATTCTTTACTACATTTCTGTCATTTCTCCACCGCACAACCCTTTCTGTATCCTCGACACAAATTGGTCTTAGATAAATATATGTTCCCTTTAGAATTAAATCTTTTCTCAATGGCTCCATAAACTTCTCCTCTGTCTGCTTGATTATTGTTTGACCGCAATAATGTCAAATACAGGTTCACCAGAAACTATATAAACCTGGTCAACGCATTCTGTGTGCACGGTCATACCACGCTTTTGATAATATTGTGTTAGCCAGTTCAATTCTTGGTCAGGCTTCACTACAAAATATGCCTTTACTGTGTTTCTATTTTTAGGATTGTACAACGCATTTTGAATATCTTTGAATCGATGCCGTTCCAACTTACGCCTTGCGAGTGGACTTTTTGCCACCCATCCACCACAAATGTCAAAATTCTTATAAAAATTAGCTGTTTTGGTAAATATTTTCTCCGAATAAGGAGTTCCCTGATAAGAAGTAGAAGAATATACATCTACGATATAATAATTATTTCCATTTTTTCGGCAATAATCCATCAATGCATTCCAACGTGCATCTGCTTGTGCTCTGTCTTGATATTCTCTGTGTATACTCTGGAAATTTCCCATAGACATTGTAAGAAATCCTAAAACACACAAAACACAAAAAACATACTGCGCGATTTCCCAATTCTTCTTGCGGTGATAATCACAAACTACAAACGCAATCAGCATTATAAACTCCAACATCAGCAAAGGTATCGTAACGCGATTCACCAACCGGTCCACCATATACAAGTATAACCACAAGATTATCCTAATGCCCAAAAGACACATAATTTTCAACACAGAAACCACACGCTGTTTTCCTTCTGCTGGAACAATACAGACCACAAAGTAAAATAGATACAAAAATGTCACAGTAATACTAATTCCAAGCCCGGCTGGAATTTCTTGATTTGATGTTCGGCGAAAGATTATATTTTTTATGTGCAAAAAATCTTTCACAATCTGGTCTTTATACCGCCACATAGCTTGCCGCACACTGTTTTTACTGACAAAGCCAAATGTATTTTTTAACCCATTTCCATGGCTAGAGGTTTTGGCACTCTGTTCCTGATAATCGACAATTGCTTCTAGTCGCCAGGTATCAATTGATTCGTCTAAAGCAAAATTATAATTTTCAAGCAATGTATAAGATTCTTGTGATAATCCAATAGATTCATAAAATTTTTGATTATCCTTGTAATCCGGCAAACCATAAAAATCATACAGTTTTGTCCGCGCGTCAAAAAAACTGCGAAAATTGCTCCACTCACTTCCTTGGTACGCTACCAAATCCACACAGTACACTGCTGTTATACTCAAAATTGCTGTACCGACTAGCATAAGATATTTTCTGAAATTTACTGTTGTAAATATCTGTTGTTCTCCACACCATTTCATAAGTCCTGCGAGCAATAGAAACGGCAAAAGCATAATACAAACTTCTGTCCGAATCAAAAAGGATAATACGACAAGCAATAATGGAATTAAATTCCTACGGAAAAAGACAGATGGTTTGTCTGTATTTTGTGATGTAAGAAACAAAAACACTGCTCCTGCCATACAGACTCCTGATGTGACACTGTACTGAATTACTACCATTTCTCTAAGAAATAATCCCATTATAAATGCTGCTTCCATCGCAAGTGCAAAGACTCCTGTTCGTATGCGCCGCACATAAAAAAGCAGCCTTATAGCAATCAAAAATACCACGCTAAATTGACACAGACACAAAAACAAGCCATACCACGGAACCGTTGGAATGGCCCTGTAACAAAGCGCAATACACCATGCCAGAGGATACAGCATTTGAATACAATAACCGCTTGGCTGGCCTGTATACGCCCCTGACACAATATCTTTAATCATTGTGTCATCATTCAGATCATAATAAAAATCAAACTGAGCAGAGAAAAGCAGCGCGAGAGAAGTTGTGAAAATTAACGCACCACACACTTTTGCTGCCTTTACTCCTGTGCGGTCATCCATCATACGTGATAGAACTCCTTCACTTTACTAACAATATAGTCCACTTCGCCTGATGTCAGTGCATAATACATTGGCAGACGCAGCAGACGTTCACTTTCCCGGGTTGTATAGATATCCTCCCCAGAAAATCGTCCAAACTTAAGCCCCGCTGGCGCTGAGTGTAGCGGAACATAGTGAAATACAGCCATAATGCCGTTTTCTTTCAAAAATGCAATCAACCGGGTGCGTTCTTCCATATCCTTTGTCTTGATATAATACATATGCCCATTGTGCACACAGCCTCCTGGTACAGTTGGTAACTCTAAAAGTCCGCGCTCCTGAAGTGGACGTAACAGCGCATCATACTGTCTCCACAACGTCAGGCGCTTTTGAGTAATTGTATCAATCTGTTCCATCTGCGCCCAGAGATAAGCTGCATTCATATCGCTTGGTAGATAAGAGGAACCATAGTTCATCCATCGATATTTGTCAATCTGACCTCTATAATATTGAGAACGATTTGTTCCTTTCTCCCGGATAATCTCCGCCTCACTAATATATTTTTCATCCTGAATCAGTAGTGCACCGCCCTCTCCCATGCTCACATTCTTGGTCTCATGAAAAGAATAACAGCCAAAGTCACCGATTGCGCCAAGCGCCTTTCCCTTGTAAGTTGCTGCAATTCCCTGCGCGGCATCTTCCACCACAAACAGATGATGCCGCCTTGCAATTTCCATAATCGCATCCATCTCACATGCCACTCCTGCATAATGAACTGGCAATATCGCCCTTGTGCGCTCTGTAATGGCCTGTTCAATTAATGTTTCATCAATATTCATGGTATCAGGACGGATATCAACAAACACTGCCTTTGCACCACGCAACACAAAGGAGTCTGCGGTTGACACAAAAGTGTAAGAAGGCAATATGACCTCATCTCCTTCTTTAATATCAATCAGTAGTGCAGCAAGCTCGTTTGCCTGTGTGCAAGAAGGGGTTAATAGACACTTTGTAGTCCCTGTCTTTTCTTCAATCCACGTACTACATTTCTTTGTAAATGGCCCATCTCCACATATTTTTTGATTTTCAATCGCTTGCCTAATATATTCTAGTTCTTTGCCTGTGAACAGTGGTACGTTAAAATTAATCATTCTGATAACCATGCCTTTCCATATTTTCCGAAATCTGGTGAGTTATTCTCGCTTTATTGTACTCTTTTAATATGATTTTGGCAAGGTTTTGGCATTAATATGCATTCAATTCATAACAGTTCAGCCTTCGGCTTCCTGTTACGGGCATCAAGCCATGCAAAACCACTTCGTGGTGTCAAAGCCACGTACCGTGGCTTGATGCATCTCAATCACTGCGTATTCCTACGGACTTTGCAGCGTAGTGCAAAGTCCTAGGCTGAACTGTTACTTCAATTCTAGTACAAACCATGCTCATCTCTACTTTGAACAAACACACGATACTCTTCATTTTCAAAACATTGCGTGTATCCATTTTCTCTAGCAAATTGCATTATCAGAACATATTTTTGATAAGCCATTCCTTCCATTTCTGTTAAGTCCTCTGTTCCCGAGCGTCCAAATATTATAACAGGTGTTTCTTTTAATAAATTCTCATTCGATAATTTGCCAAGTGATTCTGCCAACAACGCTATACCATTGGAATCCAAGTCTGGCCAAGTAGTAAAAAGGGCAGGTTCCATCTCAAATAAATATGCTAATGCTGGAATATTTCCATACAATATCACCTGTTTCTCATTTAATCCATTCTGATATAGATATGCATCTAGTTCTTCCAGTGCTGTTTTCTTCTTTGCTGTTGTTCGCAATCCTTTTCCGTTGCTGCTGCACTGTAATTCCAACGGTTGTCCATTGTTGCGCGCATCAGTATCGTGAAATACAAAACCAATTCCAAAAAAAATACTTTGAACAGTCACACACACAAATACCATTTTGAATACCAGTCGAAATGCAAAACCTGTTGTGCCTACAATCCGACCTTTT
The DNA here is from genome assembly GCA_011959805.1 of Lachnospiraceae bacterium. Lineage (GTDB taxonomy): Bacteria > Bacillota > Clostridia > Lachnospirales > Lachnospiraceae > COE1. Next base: position 36,190 of record BLMC01000020.1, read on the forward strand.
TGAACAGCCTTACGCGCCATCAATATTGAGACTGGAAACACTAGAAAGAGATTGTTGATAATTGGATAAAGCCCATTATTGCTCCCAAGTGGCGTAATCAGTATTATAATGGGTAAAAACACTGCCCATAACCTTAAATCTTGGTTTGTTTTTTGGTTTATCAAACACCAAATACAGAAACAAAATACAATTAGCAGATAGACGGTTATCCACTTGTACATACTAAAATATTCCGCATAGTTAAAATTGAACATTCCCCTGCCATAACAGAAACGCAAAAGCACAAGGAACAAAAATAAATAAAATATTTCAAGTACATGTGTTACTTTGGGAGATAATGTTTGATTTCTTTCAAGTTTTTGAACAAAATAAAATACAATCATACCGATTCCCATAAATACCACAAACAATAACAGCCATCCGCTATACCGAATGTAGTCCTCAAACATCGCATTAACCATTGCGATTGGCTTATAGTCTGTTGCTTGGTCTGTCATACCAAACAAGGAAGTAACCATCTGTGGATACGCAGTGACACCATAACGTACACTGATAATTGTTAATGGCACAAAAATTCCCGCTAGATAACCACCAATACAATATAGAGTACGTACACAAAGCTGCCGAAGCCATGTATTGTTATCGCCACGTTTCCAAAAGCAATCACACCACACTGGTAAAATCAATGCCATATACGTAATATTGGGCATTCTAACAGCAACACAAAACCCTAAAATAACACCTGCAACGATAAAATTTCTCTGTTTTCCATCTTGGATTGCCGTATATAAAATAATTACTGCTATTGTCATAGCAAGATAGCCAAGATAATGGTACAAAACTACAACTGGTGCCCAACAAAGTGATAGTGCTGTCAACTCCGCTATAAACAACATTATTCCTATCCAGCGCCGTTTTTTTCCATAACGATTCCATAAAAACAGGTACACCCACGCTGCCACACCCCCGATTAGCAGACCGCAATATACATTCATGCCAATCCAACTTCCTCCACCAGGAAGTTTTGAGAAAAATACGCCTGTCACATTTGCAAGGTAAGTTGCTAACTTCCACACAGGATTTAATACATCAAAATATCGATAATTGCCAAGTGCATAGCCTGCATCCATAACATCTAGCCCAACCGTAGCATGACGCAATGGATAGAGTAATAAAATCAATGCTGGAAGAATTGTTTTTCTGCCTTTTTGTCGAATCCGCTCTATCACTGTGCAGACCAAATATACAGTGAAAACACTAAAAACCATATGCACTAAAAATCCTATAATGGATTTTTCCACCTGCTCTTCACAGTGTAACCATCTAGGCCATGCGTAGCGGATATTAAGATGTTCATGAATAAGATAAACACCAAATGCTGCCCCAGAAAATAACTCAATTGGTTTCCGAAACCGCTCTAGGAAAATTGCTTCCTTTTTCTGCTCCTTTTTATTTTCTGCAAACAGCAAAAACAGTCCCACTGCACCAGTGTAACAAAATAAAAAATTATACGTATACCCATACTGTGCCATTTTTCCAAGGCTTCCCGTTCTAAGAAAGATGAATCGAATCGACAAAAAGGAAAGAAAGATTGCTGCCACACTGACAAGATATAATATTGCTGCCTTCCATCTTTTTTCAACCAGACATGCGCCATAACGTCTTAGATATGCTCCTGTCAGATAAAGAACGATAAACCAAAGGCTGTCATAACCATATTTATCCCACGGAAGCTGCATAGGAATCACTGTCTTTGACACACTAAACACCAGCAAAAGCCCTAATATCAAATATTTCGTTTCCCGCTGATCCAGATAAGAAATCCCCGCATTGAGAAAAGGCATTAGCAAGCACAGAACAATATAAGACGACGCAAACCAATAATGTTCTGTCACAATCGGAAAACAATAGGAGAAAAATTTATAGAGGTCAAATTCCTGTATACCAGCGATTAACGCACCACAGCCAAAAAGCATCGAATAAAAAAACACTTGTTTCCATATTTTAATAGGCCTTCTCAACACTTCCCAAAAGGTCAATTTCTTTCCATAGATTCCACTTCCATGTACATTTACGCCAAAATATCCGCTAATCAACACATACACATTGACCGATACAATACAGAATGCTTCCATCAGCCATGCTGTATAACCTGTTGCTGTCATATCCGTTCTTATAGGGTCGCCAAGGATACCTCCTTTGCTCAAATAATGCAGACTTACAATCATTAACATTGCTATGATGCGCAGCAACTCATAATTTAACTGCCGCTTTTTCGCTGTTGCCATTCTCTCCCTCACTTTCGTAGTCACTGCGATAGCAGCAGTTCCCCAAGCTGTTTTGCAATACGATAGGCTCCTTTTGTATCAATCAATTCCTGTTCTTGTCTGTATAGACTCTCTCTATACTGTTTATCCTGAATACATTGTCTGAGTGCTTCAAGTACACATTCTGTTGCTTTTTCAGGTTCTTTGGCAATATTTCCTGCATTGACAATATCAGTTAGCCTCTCTAACTCCTCAGCACCTTGCCTTTGATTTTCCGCAAAATAAAAGACAATCATTGGAACGCCTAACGAACTAACTTCATAAATGGTACTTCCTGTCGCTGTGATAACCACATCACTGTGTAAAAACAAACTGCGCATATCCTTTACCTTTTCATGAATCTGAATCCGAAATGTTGATTTTTTCTCAAAGTCTTGGTATCTACATTTCAATTCCTCTGCAAATTGATTCAAAGGACCACTAATTAAATGCAATGTGATTTCTTGTTTTGCCATGTTATAATCCCCTAACAGTGCATCGACAAGCATAGCCATGACAAAATATGGATCGCTTCCTCCTGTTGTGATTGTCACATTCGTCACACACTCTGCAACAGAGTAAACACATGGTTCTTGAAACATACTGCGAAGTGGCATATATTTTGCTCCTAACAACGTCTTTCGAGGATATTTGTCCACTGTCCGACTTGTGGTCTCCACTGGATTATATTGTTGCGTCAACTGCGGTGCATAGAGATTATAATTGATTAACAAGTCAACTGGATACACTTGCCCCATATCCTCAAAACACGCTGTCCTTGCAATTCTGCCAAGAGCAAGATAATATGCAATTTCTGCCTGATAGCTGTCCACCAACACAATATTTTGTTGCTTCTTCTCATTGCTTTTAAATATTGGTTTCCCTTGGAAAATAGTATCCAACAATGTAAGCTCACACATCATATCTCGATAGTCTGTATGCAGAACAATGACCTGAAATCCTCTCTCCTCTATTAATGAACGACATTCTTCGTCCGCCAAAATAAAAATAGGCGGAGGCAAGCAGTCTATCCCTGCTGCTGCCTCCGCAACTGACAAGCAACGCATCACATGCCCTATACCAATCTTTGTATTCCCATCTACACGAATATAAAACATCTAACCCAAACGCCTCCTCACACTCCGCACCAGCATAAACGCCTCTGCCCGCTTCATGCCCGCTGTCATACCGCGTGTTTTTGACAGAGAATCCATGCCCACAAGACTTCTTGGGTGTGGAAAATCGCAAAGTTCTGACACATAACAGTTCATTGCTTGTTCCTTTTTGTAATAATAATCTGTAATATCCACAAATACATTGGGACAAAACGCAGGCTGCGCGCTATAATCAAAATTCCATTCTGACGAGGAGAGCGTCTCAAAAGCATAAATTTCTGCAACACAGTAATCTCCGATTGGTCTTGATGCCGTAAGCACTGCACGCGCCGTATACTGATGATCCACATTCAAATCTCCGCTGTAATGTGTATAGACAATCTCTGGGCGCAACTTTCCAATCATTTGTTCGACTACTTTTACAATATCAAGTAAATCCACATGGTCAAAACGATTATCGGGAAAGTCCGCAAAAAATACTTCCTGATAGCCAACTGCCTTGGCGCTATCCAACGTATTTTTATGTAACGCTTCCACCACCTTTTGATCGATATCCTCTCTGTGTCTGCCGCGGGAAGTCTGTCCTTCCCCTAAGATTAAAGCATAAACCTCATCGCCTTCCGCCACGTGTCTTGCAACGGTACCGCCAACACCAAGAACTTCATCATCAGGATGCGCTGCCACAATTAATACCTTTTTCATATTAATCCCCCATGCCGCCTTTTGGCGGCTCAAATAGAAATGAAAAACGCTGTCCTTTGCGTTTTTCCTGTGTGAAACTTAATCGTTCTTAGGC
>BLMC01000021.1 GCA_011959805.1 Lachnospiraceae bacterium
CTGACGGGTGCCCAGCGCGCGAGTAGGGGAAGATAAATTTTCTCTACTTGATTACATAGACCAATGTAGAGGAAATAACCGTTAAAGCGGGGCACAAGTTGCACCCGAGTAGAGAAAGTCTTTACGACTTAATTGCACAGTTTTGTAAAATGAAATACAACTAATTTTATCGGTAACAATGCATAAAAATTAGTTAATTTAAAGTAAAAAGTAAATAAGGCACAAATAAAAAGATTGTATATAATAAACAAATTATGCTACTAAAGTTTGTTGCATTGTCTAAAATGTATAAGAAAATCAACTTTAGGATATTAATATCAATAAAAAAACGTGCAATTATTAATAAATAGTTTATAATTAAATTACTTAACTAACACTAAAAAATTACTTAACAAAAAGTTAAAGACTACAAAAAATTAATATGTTTCATAACATCTAAGATAAATTGTGAGAGGGTGAATAATAGCATATGAAGGTAAAAAAAGTGGCGGTAGTATTGCTTGCAGCAACAATGATGGCAACACAGGCAACTGGATGTAAGAATGCAGACCAGACAGTAACAAATGAAACATCTCAAGAATCAATACAAACAGAGAGGCAGCAGTCTGTACAAGAAAATGAAAGAGAGGGTGTACAACAGACAATACAGGAAAATGATAATTATGACAAAACAGATAAGCAGCAATCATTACAGAAAGATGACACCATTGCTTCTAATGAGACGACACAGGAAGATAATAGTCTAAAAATAAATTATACAGCAAAACTTGTGGGGACATACGAAGCGGAGGAAGCGCAACTAAGTGGAAATGTGAAAGTAGTCAAGGAGACGAATGGTGACTATGTTTCCGGATTTGAACAAGATAGTGACAGTTGTAACTTTACAGTTGAGATTGCCTCAGAGGGCTTTTACGACCTTAATTTTGTAAGTGCAACAGAGGGTGGATACAAAGAGAATTATGTGACTGTAGACGGTGATAGTATAGGAACAATTGCTGTGGAGAGTGCTGACTTTTCGGATGCAATGATTGCGCGTGTTTATCTTACGCAGGGTACACATAATATTGCAGTAACAAAGTATTGGGGATGGATTAAATTGGACAAATTAGTGATACAGACCTCTGCGCCGATTGATGAGAATATCTATCAGGTTTCGGCGGAGCTGGTCAATAAAAACGCGACGGATGAGACAAAGCGTCTAATGCATTATCTTACAGATACATATGGAAAATATGTTTTGTCGGGACAGTATTGTGATCAGGGGCAATTTGGCAAGGAGATGACCGTTATCAATAAAGCTACTGGGAAATTTCCAGCAGTTTTAGGACTCGATTTTATTGAGTATTCGCCTTCCCGCGCAGCAAATGGAAGTGTGGGTAAAGCGACAGATTATGCAATTAAGTTTTGGGAAAATGGTGGGATTGTAACGTTTTGTTGGCATTGGAATGCACCGCAAAAATATTTGACTGCTGAGTGGTATAAAGGTTTTAACACAGATGCGACAAATATCGACCTTGCAAAGATTATGAATGGTACAGATGAGGAAGGATATGACCTCTTGATGAAAGATATTGACACGATTGCACAACAATTGTTGATTTTGCAAGACGCAAAAGTGCCAGTCCTATGGAGGCCGCTCCACGAGGCATCTGGCGGCTGGTTCTGGTGGGGCGCAAGTGGACCAGAAGCATACAAAGAACTTTACATATTATTATACGACAAACTGACAAATGAATATGGGTTAAATAACCTTATCTGGTTGTGGAATGGACAAAACAAAGAGTGGTATCCGGGTGATGAATATGTGGATATTATCGGAGAAGATATTTATCCAGGAGAGAAAGTGTATGGTTCTCAGATTAATAAGTATCTGGAAGCTATCGATTACACACCAAATACCAAGATGATAGTCCTGTCAGAGAACGGCTGCGTGCCAGACCCAGATTTAATCAATCGCGATGGTGCAATGTGGGGATTTTTCTGTACATGGGGCGGAGAATTTGTAGCGAAGGATTCTTCTATCTATGCGTTGAGTGAACAATATACAGAGAAGACAATGCTCAAGAAGGTGTATGACAGTGAACTTGTCATCACGCTTGACGAACTTCCTGATTTAAAGAATTATCCACTTCCATAGATAAGAGTTTTTGAGAGAAGGAGGCGTGTATGAAAGGAATTTTAACATTTGAAGGTCCTGTAATACAGTTTTTTCACAAGACAGGGGAGCTGATTATTGCGACAATACTTTTTTGGCTATTCTGCATACCTGTCGTTACAATAGGAGCTTCCGCCACTTCATTCTACTATGCGGTGATTAAGAGTGTCCGTCGAGAACGCGGGTATGTTACATCAGAGTTTATGCGTTCCATAAAACGGACGTTGGGAAAAGGCAGCCTTCTAACAGTTGGGGCGATTATATGGTTTTTTGTGCTTTGGATTGGTAGGCAGCAGTCAAGTCGGCATATGGCCTTGGTATACAATGTGCTGATGCTGGTAAGCATTTGTATTTTAGTATATATTTTTCCAGTTCTATCCCGTTTTGAGTTGAAGCTCACAGGGATTATCAAACTGTCCTTTGTGATGAGCATACGCTATTTCTACTATACTATACCTATTATAGCAGGAACGGTACTGCTTGCTTGGCTTCAGTTTTTTATTTTACCTATGCCCTGTATCCTTGTGCTTCCGGGGGTGTGGTGTTATGGAATCACTTTTGTGATGGAGAGAGCATTGTTGGGGTATATGCCAGCAAAAGAGGAAGCCAAAAAAAATAGTCAGAGCGTTGAGACCGACGCTTGGTACTATGAATGAGGCACAGAAAACAGATAGAAAAAGTTTTTTGTGCAGCAAATTTATGTATACGCTTTGTAAAGTTCGATTACATTGAATTTGCAAAGAGATGCAGGAATGGAGGTTTTAAAATGATGAGAGAGTCGAAATGGCGAAAGACATGTGCAAAAAAGTACATGGCAGCCCTTTTGTCAGTCACGGTGGGCGTGACAGGAATCACAGGTTTGTCAATGTTGGTTCCACACACGTTCCTAGAGGCAAATGCTATGACAGACAAAACGATGGATGTGTACGACGATATTGTAAGTACATATTCTGTGGACTCTTCCGTACCGGACTACAGGTCGTATGTGGCTGGTTTTACCGCGGCTTATCCAAGTGAGAGTATCATTGTGGATGCGAAGGATTTCGTGCGGTATGAGGAGGAGAATGCGGCGGTAGAACCGCAACTGCTGTCTGACTATGAGGGCATGACAGGCCAGAGCTTACTGACAAGCGAGAAGGCGCTGGTCGAATTTGAAGTCGACGTCGCGCAAGAAGGGTTCTATAACCTGGCGATTGATTACTTTCCGGTCGAGGGAAAAAGTTCAGACATTCAGAGAAGTATTTTCGTAGATGGAATGCTTCCGTATGGAGAGATGGCACTGTTGACATTTCATCGAGTGTGGAAGTATGACATTGCACAGACAACAACAAAAAGCGGTGCGACAAGTTATGTGTGGGAGAAGGACAATCAGGGAAATGATTGCAAGCCGGGCATGCTAGAGGCACCGGAGTGGATGACTAGTTACTGTTATGACAGTGATGGATACATTACAACCCCGCTTGCCATTTATTTGACAAAGGGAACACACACAATCTCAATGCTGTCCTTAAAAGAACCGATGTTGATTCGCAGGCTTACCTTTGAGAATGCGTCTTCCACAAAAAGTTATGCAGAAGTAAAAGCGCAGCAGGATGAGAATGGTGTAAAAGCAACATCAGGACACAAGATTACAATTCAGGGTGAGAGCGCGTCAAAATCTTCTTCCCAGATGCTTTATCCGCAGCAAGATCAGTCCTCTCCAGCAGTATCACCATCAAGTCACAAGGAGCTTTTAAACAACACGATTGGCGGAAATTCTTGGCGGCTTGTGGGACAGTGGATTGAGTGGGATTTTGATGTTCCAGAAACGGGGTATTACAATATTTCCCTCTATGACTGTCAAAATTTTGTGCGCGGCATCTATGTATCCCGCCGGATTATGATTGATGGGCAGGTACCATTTGCGGAGCTTGAGGACTATGGATTCCGATATGGACAAAGCTGGCGTGAGGATGTGATTGGCGATGCACAAGGAAATCCTTATTCTTTTTACCTCGAGCAAGGACATCACACAATTCGCATGGAAGTAGTATTGGGAGATTTCTCTAGTATTATCAGTGAAGTTGAGGATTGTGTAAAGCAACTCAACAGCATCTATCGAAAAGTAATTAAAGTTACAGGGGTATCACCAGATACCTACCGTGATTATCAGATTGAAGCGACATTACCAGAATTGCACAGTGAACTTGTATCTGTGCGCGACCAGTTAGACGCGGCAATCACAAATTTGCGGTCTCTGACAGGCAAAAAATCGGATAAAGAAACGACGCTTCTGACAATGCGGGACCAACTTGACGATTTAATCAAAGATGGAGAATATTTTGTCAAGGTTATCGGTACATATAAAATTAATGTCCGCGCATGCGGGAACTGGATTACAAGTGTGATTGACCAACCGCTGGCAGTAGATAGGATTAACATATATTCTGCAGATGTAGATTTGAAATATGAAAATACATCGTTCTGGTCAAAGTTGGTTTATGAGATTAAACGGTTGTTTTTCTCGTTTATTATAGACTATAACCAGATTGGAAACGTGGCTGAGAAGGGCAGTAATGCACCGACAATTACACTCTGGATTGGTTCAGGGCGCGACCAGGCAAATGTTATTAAGGCAATGATTGACGAGACCTTTACAAGTAAGTACGGTGTCAATGTCAATGTACAGCTCGTCGATATGTCGACGCTGCTGCGCGCAGAACTTGCAGGTGAAGGACCTGATGTGGCAATACAAGTTGCAAATACAACGGGAATTGCAGGGCAGGTACTCAATACAGGAAATGATACGCCAGTCAATTATGGTATCCGAAATGCAGTGCTTGATTTGACACAATTTAGTGATTTGGATGAAGTTTCACAACGGTTTTCAAAGGCATCTATGATACCGTTTCAGTTTGACGGTGCGACTTATGCGCTGCCGGAAACAACAACATTTCCAGTAATGTTTTACAGGAGAGATATTTTGGCGGAGCTTGGTATGGAGGTTCCACAGACCTGGGATGATGTGAAGGTTGCCATGACAGTGCTTGCCAAAAATCAGATGGAGTTTGGTATGCTTCCGGGCGAACAGACCTTTGCCATGATGTTGTATCAAAATGGCGGGGAATATTACAGTGAAAACGGTGATCGTTCGGCGTTGGATTCTGATATCGCAGTCAATGTATTTAAAGATTATTGTGAGTTTTATACAGATTATAAGCTTGATAAGGAAACGAGCGTGGAGGAACGCTTCCGCACAGGAGAATGTCCGATCATCATAGCAGACTACACAATTTACAATAATTTGGTGGTCTCAGCACCAGATATTGCAGGCCTGTGGGATTTTGTTCCTGTTCCGGGCACAGTGAAAGAGGATGGAACAGTTGACAGAAGCACTGGATGTACAGGGCTTGCCAGTATTATTATGGCAAATACTGCATATCCGCAAGAGTGTTGGGAGTTTTTAAAATGGTGGACTTCGGCGGAGGTACAGACGCAGTATGGGCGTGAGATGGAAAGTTTGATGGGTTCTGCGGCGCGCGTGCCAACTGCGAATCTCGAGGCATTTGAGAATATGCCATGGCCGGTGGATGATTTTCGAGCGTTGGAGGAAGCGTTTGTGTGGGTAAAAGGAATTCCACAAGTTCCAGGCGGGTATTATTCATGGAGAAATGTCAACAATGCGTTCTACGCAGTGACAACAGAGACAGATACAGCGTCACCAAGAGAGGAATTGATGGATAAGGTTATCTATATTAATGCGGAGATTGATTACAAGCGGCAGGAGTTACACTTACCTGTTGCGGCAAATTAGGAAAGGAGGGGCTATTTTATGGATACAGAAATTTCGAGAGAGGCGTATGAAATTGCCGCAAAACAAAAAAAATTGAGTTACCAGATTAAACGCAATAAGGCCTCCTACCTAATGCTTGCGCCGTACTTTATCCTGTTTTTCCTATTTACAGTTTTGCCGGTGGTAATTTCTATAGGATTGAGTTTTACATACTTTAATATGCTTGAAGCGCCGACTTTTGTAGGATGGAAAAACTATGTCAAGCTGTTTCTCGAGGACGATATCTTTCTGATTTCTTTAAAAAATACGTTGATTTTTGCGGTGATTACGGGTCCAGTCAGCTATATTTTATGTTTGCTTTTTGCATGGATTATCAACGAGTTTAAGGGCAAAGTCAGGGCATTTTTGACACTGATTTTCTACGCGCCAAGTATCTGCGGCAACGCTTATATGGTATGGAATTTGATTTTGACTGGAGATAGATATGGATACTTGAATGGTATTTTATTAAAACTTGGCATTATGGACGAAGCGATTCTTTGGATGAAGACAGAGAAGTATGTGCTTCCGGTGTTGATTGTCGTGCAATTGTGGTTATCTCTTGGCACTGGGTTTTTATCGTTTATTGCGGGTCTTCAGACAGTCGATAAAAGTCTGTATGAGGCGGCAGCGCTCGACGGTATTAAGAATCGCTGGCAGGAGTTATGGTATGTGACACTTCCATCTATGAAGCCACAGTTAATGTTTGGCGCAGTAATGCAAATTACGCAGTCCTTTGCAGTGGCGGATATCTCCATACAGCTTGCCGGGAATCCGTCAGTCAACTATGCTGGTGCAACAGTAGTGACACATTTGCTTGACTATGGTTCTACGCGATTTGAAATGGGATATGCGTCCGCGATTGCAACAGTGCTGTTTCTACTTATGATTGGTACCAATAAGCTGGTGCAGAGAATCTTAAGAAGGGTTGGTGAATGAGATGGCTGATACAAGTAAAAAGTTCAAGAATCCCTTCCAAAAACGACCGAAAGAGAAACGACTAAATCGTTCTGTTGCAGGAAATGGAATTTTGTTCTTCCTTATGGCAATTTGTGGGGTATTTATGGCGCTACCACTTGTCATGATTATCAACAATGCGTTAAAACCGCTGGATGAGATTTTTCAGTTCCCGCCCAAGATATTTGTGCGAAATCCGACTTTGGAAAATTTTTCAGACTTGTTTGTGCTGATGAATAATTCGTGGGTACCATTTTCCAGATATATTTTAAACACCGTTATCATTACGGGCCTTGGTATGGTGGGACACGTTATCTGTGCTTCGCTTGCAGCATATCCACTGGCAAAGCATCATTTTCCAGGAAAAGGGATTTTGTTTAGTATGGTTGTGCTGTCTATGATGTTCTCTTGGACAGTAACACAGATTCCACAGTATATTATTATCAGTTGGCTAGGAATCAACAATACTTATGCAGCGCTGATATTGCCAGCATTTTCGTTTGGAATGGGACTTTATTTAATGAAGCAGTTTATGGAGCAATTGCCGGATTCTTTAATGGAGTCAGCCCGACTTGACGGGGCAAGTGAGTGGAAGATTTTCTGGTCAATTGTCATGCCAAATGTAAAACCAGCGTGGTTGACACTGGCAATTTTCCAGTTTCAACAGATGTGGGGAAACACAGGTGGATTATTCTTAAGAAACGAGGAGTTAAAACCATTACAGTATGCGCTGCAGCAGATTACAGCAGGTGGTACAGCGAGAGCTGGCGCTGCGGCAGCGGTGACTTTTATTGTTGCAGCAGTACCAATTATTTTCTTCTTAATCTGCCAGAGCAACGTATTGGAAACAATGACAACCTCAGGTATGAAAGATTGATGGGCAGCATGGAGGGTTAATTATGAATATAATGAAAAGACTTGCTGCATTTTTCATGGCAGCAACGGTTATAACAATCAGTGTTGGTACACATGTGTATGCGGAGGAACTTCCATATGACACATATACATACACTTATTGGGAGGACATTGCAATTACACCTGCGGCGTATGTGCCAAATGGCAGTGTCATTGGGCTTTCTGTGGGAACAACGAGTTTTGCGGAACCGCAGGATTTGTGTGTGGCGCCAGATGGGCTTGTCTATGTGGCAGACACAAAAAATAATCGGATTGTCGTGCTTAGCGCAGATATGAAAGCACTTGTGCGCGTGATTGACAGTTTTGAGCACGATGGAAGTTCGGACACATTTAATGCGCCTTACGGCGTATGCGTGTCAGAAAAAAATCAACTTTATGTGGCAGATTCCAACAATAAACGCATCGTTGTAATGACGTCGGAGGGGGAATTTATTAAGATTATTGATAATCCACAGTCGGAGATTCTCGAGGAAGGTTTTGACTTTGTGCCGTTGAAGGTGACAGTCGACTATGCGGACCGTGTGTATGTCATTGCAAAAAATGCATTTGAGGGCATTTTGGTATTTGAGAGTACAGGCGATTTCACAGGATATTTTGGCACAATTGATGTTAAGATTACAGCGTGGGAAAAATTTTGGAGAAGGCTTGCCAGCAAGGAGGAACGCTCTAAACAGTTATTGTTTATTCCGACAGAGTTTACAGGAATCGACGTTGACAGTGATGGTTTTGTGTATGCGTCGAACATTGATTCAGATGGTATTCAGGGTGTGCGACGTTTGAATCCTAGAGGTGAGGATGTTATTCAGAAGGGCGAGAATGAGAATCTTGGCGGCGACTTGGTTGTGGGAATGTTTGGAACTTATGCAGGACCTTCTGAATTTACAGATGTAGTGTACCGTGGAAAGGGCATCTATTCTCTGCTTGACAGAAAGCGTGGACGAATTTTTACATATGACAAAGAAGGAAATTTGTTGTATATCTTTGGCGGTCTTGGTAGTCAGGAAGGAACATTCAATACGCCAGTTGCAATCGAGGCGGTTGGAGACACGATTATTGTGCTCGATGCGTACAGCGGTGCGATTCTTAAGTTTAGTGAGACGCAGTATGGTTCTTTGATTAATGATGCAGTGGGACTGCGCTATGATGGTGACGAGACGGAAGCGATTGAAAAGTGGCAAGGAGTTCTAAAACTAAATGAGAACAATGAACTTGCAAACAGCGGTATTGGTAAGGCGTATCTGACGGCTGGGGATAATAAGACAGCAATGAAGTATTTAAAGCTTGCTATGAATAGAAAATATTATTCTATCGCGTGGAGGCGCTATAGAAATGAGCTGATGGCAAAGAGCATTGGACCTGCATTGACAATTGTCGGCATTGTTATTGTCCTTACATTTGTGTACAAGAAATTTTTTAGGAAGGGTTTTGTCAAGAAGGAAGGAGGGCTTGCTAGATGAATCAATTGTTTTCTAAGGAGAAATGGAAGTATGCAATTTACACAGTGAGTCACCCAATGGATGGATATTACGAGATTCGGCATCGTGAGTGCGGCAGTGTGCCAGTTGCGATTGTTCTGGTAATTCTATTTGCCTTTAGTTTTTCTATCAATCGGATTTCAGCGAGTTTTATTGTCAACGATATCAACCCGCTGGCAGTCAATGCACTGACAGAGATGATTGCAGTGCTGTTGATGTACTTGCTGTTTTGTGTTGGAAATTGGTCAATTACTTGCTTGATGGAAGGCGAGGGAAGACTAAAGGATATCGCAATTGCAGCGGGATACGCAATGATACCAATGATTGTATGTTTTAATATTGGTACGCTGTTTAGTCAGTACGTGACACTTGACGAGGGCGGATTTTACTATATGATTATGGCATTTGGCGTGGCATATAGCGTGATTATGGCATTGATGGGCATTATGCAAGTGCACAATTATACGCTTGGCAAGACACTGGTCACTATTTTTCTGACATTTGTTGCCATGCTGATTATTATCTTCGTGGTATTGCTGTTTGTGGACCTGCTCACACAGGTATACAGCTTTTTCTATAGCATTTATCAGGAACTAATCTTTCGATTATAGGGGGAAAGGATATTATGGCTAAAAGTAAGAAAATTGTGATCGCTATCGTAACCCTCATTTTGGCAATCGTGGTCATTTATTTCTCGCGCTGGCTGATACGCTATTACTTGTACAATGATTACCAAGAAAGTCTTTCCTCCTATGAGTATGAGGAAGGAAGCGTGTTTCAGGCTTTAAGTGACAGCAAAAAGGAAGTTGCAGGCATGGAGCTTGCAGCGGAGAATGACATATTAAAGCTCTACGCAGATAGGAAGAATGCGACAGTGGCGATTGTGGACAAGAGAAATGGACAGATTACCTACTCGAATCCTCTCGATGCAGATGCGGATGCAATTGCGAGCACTACCAATAAAAATTATTTGAAATCGCAGTTGATTTTGGACTTTTTCAATACATCACGGACAGAGGGAACCTATGACTCTTTTAGCTACTGCACCGAAAGAGGACAGCTTGAAGTAGAGTCGATTCGAGATGGAATTCGTTTTATCTATACACTGGGCGACTTGGAGAGCGCTACAGGGATTGTACCTCAATACATTAGTAAGGCGACGCTCGACAGAGTGCTTGCAGCGCTGGATGAAGATGGTGCAAAGTTTGTCCAAATGAAATATATCGAAAGCGAGATTGGTGAGGACTATATGGAACTGTTGTCCGCAGCGATGAAAGGTGCCTCACAAATTCGGAAACTGAACAAATATTTTGAGCAGGCAGGGTTTACAAGCGAGGATTATGTGACGGAGATGGAAAATTCCGGCGTGGAGGATGCGGTGCCTATCTCATTTGTGATACCACTTGAATATCGACTTAACAATGATGCAGTAGAAGTATCGATTCCTATGTGCGCAGTGCAGGAGAACGGCGGCGGAAGTATTTTTAGAATCCAGTTGTTGCGGTATTTAGGTGCGGCAGGGACAGATGAGAACGGATACATGATGGTGCCAAACGGTTCTGGTTCGCTCATTAATTTTAACAATGGTAAGACAACATCAGAGAACTATTCAGAGTATGTTTATGGAATTGATAAGCTTGCTGCGGAGTATACAGTACGGGAAAACACGGAGGATGTCAAACTTCCAGTGTATGGATTGTTCCGCGATGAGAGTAGTATTTTTGCGACAATTGAGGACGGTGCAGCATTTGCAAATATCAGTGCAGGTGTGTCTGGCAAAATACATAATTATAATTATGTATATTCTTCATTTGTGCTACGTGGAAATGATAAGCTTTCTATGTTTGGTACAACAGGAAACGAGGCAGATATTCCTGTTGTGGAAAAAAATTTTTATGATGCAAATTTAACTGTAAAATATACAATGTTGACACAGGACTATGCAGGTTATGCGGGAGCTGCAAACTATTATAGAGAACGCCTTGTGAATGAGGGTGTGCTTAAAGCCAAGGATAAAACCGTGGATGACATTAAGTTTTATTATGATGTACTTGGCGGCGTTATGATGAACAAGTTTTTCCTTGGAACACGCTATGAAGGAATGTATGCGATGACTACTTTTGACCAGGCGGCGGACATTTCATCGGACCTTGCAGAGGCCGGTATCACCAATCAAGTAATGAATTTTCAGGGTTGGATGAATCGTGGATATTATCATGATGTTGTGGATAAAATTCAGATTCCAGTAGCGCTCGGTGGAAAAAGTGACTTAAAAAAATTGAACGAGACAGTAGCAAACAATGGCGGGACATTATATGCGGATGTGGCATTTCAAAAAGTGACTGAAATCAGTAAGCGTTATTCTGAGGGAAATGAGACTTCGCGATACTATGGTGGCGGATACATTGCGAATTTTGGACTGGTAAATCCGGCAACGCTGCGTCAAACTTCAGGACTTGGATGGGAGGAAAACATTTATTATCTGATATCTCCCAAATTTCTTGTGCGCTATATAGACCAGTTTACATCAAAAATTGGGAAGTATGATGTGGATGGTATTTCGTTAAGAGACCTTGGAAATGTACTCCATTCTGATAAGAAGCGAACGAATATTATTAACCGTGAGGAGGCGCTCGATGTTGTGAGTGCATCACTTGCGCAGATTGCGGCAGTCGGAAAAAGGATAATGGTCAATGATGGAAATAATTATGCGTTTGCGTATGCAGATGATATTATCAATGCGCCACTATCGGATAATGATTACTATATTGTTGATGAGACAGTGCCATTTTATGAGATGTTAATTCACGGATATATTGATTATTGTGGTGCGGTCATCAATCTAAGTGATACCTATAATGACAGGGATATTGTTTTAGAATTGATTGAGGCGGGCGCATCCCCACATTTTATGTTCACACATCAATCTTCAAGTGCGATTAAGGACACAGGATTAAATCGGTTTTACTCCACAAATTATGACAACTGGAAGAAGGATGCGGTGGGTATTTACAATGAAGTTAACGATGTACTAAAACATGTAAGTGGCGCGCATATTACAAATCACACAATTTTAGAAAATGACACACGTGTCATAACTTATGACAACGGTGTAGCAATCTATATCAACAAAAGTGCTTCTGACCAGACGATTGATGGTGTAGAAGTACCTGCAAAAAGCTATCGGTTAGGAGGAGATAAATAATGAATAGCAAAAAGAAAAAAATGTCTCTTTCTGAGAAGAGAAGCCGTACAGGATTTCTGTTTGTTCTTCCGTGGCTGGTTGGTTTTATCTGGTTCTATGCAAGAAGTCTGTTTATGTCGGTACAGTTTTCGCTCTCGAACTTGACTGTTAGTCCGGGTGGGGGATACTCGTTGGATTTTGTTGGACTGGACAATTTCCTTTATGCGTTTCGAGCACATGCGACATATAAGCAAGTGCTTACGACCTCTGTCGGCAATATGTTGATTGATGTGCCGCTTATTACATTTTTTAGTCTGTTTATGGCCATCTTATTAAATCGCAAATTCAAGGGAAGAACACTTGTTCGGGCCATATTTTTCTTACCGGTGATTCTCAACTCGGAAGCCATTGTGGATGCGATGGATTTAGCGCGAAATATGATGAGCGGCGGACTCTCCAACGCAAGTGCAGAGATGGCGCAGGCGTCGTCGGGCGGTATGGGCATTGCGTACTATATGCAGATGTTTGGTTCACTCGGTATACCAGAGTCCCTGATTGAGTACCTTATGGGGGCGGTGGCGCGTGTCAGCGATATTATTAATGCTTCTGGTGTGCAGATTATTATTTTTATTGCAGCGTTGCAGTCCGTTCCCGGTTCTATGTATGAAGTTGCCAAGATTGAGGGTGCAACAACATACGAGACCTTTTGGAAGGTAACATTTCCGATGGTGATGCCACACATTATCACAAACATTGTGTATACCGTTGTGGACAGCTTTACGCAGTCTGATGTAGTGGGGCTTGCTTACAAGACGGCGTTTACTGAGAGTAACTATGGACTTAGCTCTGTATTTAGCCTGTGTTCGACAGCGATTACTTGTCTGATATTGGTAATTGTGTGTGGATTTATACAGAAGCGAACATTCTATTACAATTGAGAAAGGGGGACAAAAACATATGGCAAATATAAAAGGCATTATTGAGGATGCAAAGAACGACAAACAGTTTGCGAATGATAGAATGCGCTGGGCATCCAACTGCAAAGGATTTATCTTATTTCTGTTCCGCCTAGTTATTATCGTCGGGATATGCTATGTGATATTAGGCCCCGTAATCGGCATTATTAGCAGTTCATTTTTTTCTGATGCAGACAGCTACAATCCTATGGTATACATGATACCACAGGAGCCGACACTGTATCGGTATGAACTGGCCTCTAAGTATCTCGACTACGCAAAGTCGATGGCCAGTTCTCTTGTCTACGCGGCAACACTTATGATAATACAAGTATTTATTTGTTCGATGGTAGGTTACGGCTTTGCGCGGTATCAATTTCCAGGCAAAAATATTCTGTTTGCGTGCGTGGTTATTATGATTGTGATTCCTACCAACACCATTATGCTTCCACTTTACATGACATTTGCAAAGTTTGATGTGTTTGGCATAATCAATCTAATTAAAGGGTCGTCGGTGAATCTATTGTCGACACCTGTGCCAATGTACATTATGACAATTTTTGGATGCGGACTGCGTTCAGGCTTGTATATCTATATATTTAATCAGTTTTTCCGTGGGCTTCCTAAAGAAATTGAGGAAGCGGCGTTTGTGGATGGTGCAGGAACGCTGTACACGTATTTTCGTATTATGCTTGTCAATGCGCTGCCATCGGCAGTTACAGTCGCGATTTTTTCAATGGTGTGGCAGTACAATGACACTTTCTATGCAAAGTTGTTCTTAATTAGCGACAGTATTGTTATCAGCAAGAAGATATCAACAATTACAGCGACCATCTCTACACTGGAGAAAATTCTTGACCCAGCGATATTACAATTGTTTTTGGACGCAGGAATTGTACTTGTTATGATACCAATTGTCATTATTTATGTGCTTTTGCAAAAACAATTTATTGAGGGTGTTGAGCGCAGTGGTATTGTAGGATAACAAATTACCAAAAGCAATAAAATGACACTTGTGTCATTTTATATAAAAGGAAAAATGAACCAAAAGTGTACGCATAAACTTTTTGTACTTGCGTGCAAGGAAGTTTGTACGTACACACGAACAAAAGGAGGATGAGAGAGTTGAAAGCAAGGAAATTAATCACGTTATCTTTGACAGCAGCTATGGCGATGAGTGTGGCTGCGTGCGGTGGCAAGGGCACAGACAATACGGCAAATACCAACGCAGATGTACAAACGACACAAGCAGTAGTGCCTGAAACCACTCTGGAAGAAACAACTACACAAGAGCAGACAGAACCAGCAGCGGATGCGCAGCAGGAAGCACCTGTAGGCGAAGTAAGCATTAACTTTGAGGATGGTGTATATGGATTTGTAGGTGTGGATAAAAGTGTAAATCCTGTAGGAGATGATTCGACACTTTCGATAGCAGATTTTTCGGGCTCCAAGGCGTTGAAAGTCGAGACAAACGGAAAAGCGCCCTATATAGGAATTCAGGTGGATGCACTCTTGGGTGAGAAGGCGGCTGAGGTGAAGACTGTAGAGATGTCGCTTGGGATAGAAAATCCAGATGGCAAGTTTAACGCAGTGTCTGGAAAAATTTACGCATTTCTTGGAGCAGAAAATGAGCGTAAGGATGGGGACTGGTCAGTATATTTGGAGACCGCCAATCCCAAGACAGCAGTCTATGAAGTTCCTGATGGAATGACTTTTGGACAAGGCAACTATATGGTGGTGTCCCTGGAGACGGACAATGGCAAAGATGTTGGTGCTACACCCGCGATTCTATATATAGATAACATTGCATTTAAGGATGCAGCAGGAAATATTATCGCGGCAGATACCACAGCTGAGTTTGTGTCGACAGCGACAGAAGATGACCGTTCCAACCTTGTAAATATCACAGGTGCAGTAGAATTTGAAGGCTTTGCAACAAAGGCAGATGGCTGGGCACAGAGTGGATTTGCCATGACGGAAGATATTATAGCGGCGCTTGTTCCAGGTTCTGTTGTTGAGATTTCTTTTACAAGTGAAACTGGTGATATGTGGATTGTTATGAATGAGGCTGAGGCGGGCTGGATGCGTGTTGGCGATGGTACAAATGGAAGTTCCGCAGTCAACGACGCTAAGACAATAGCGCAAATTCCGTTTGAGATGTTGGCAGAATATTGTGGTGATGATGTTTCTAAGTGGGGTACGACAATGCAATGTGAAGCGTCTGGCGCATGGGAAGTATACAGCGTGAAGGTCGGTCAGGCAGCGAAAAGTTATAACCTCACAGATGTGGTGGAGTTTGATGGTTTCACTGCAAAAGGTGATGGCTGGGCACAGGATGGCAAGGATATGACAGAGGATATTATAGCGGCGCTTGTTCCGGGTTCTGTCGTTGAGGTGACATACACAAGTGAGAGTGGTGATATGTGGCTTGTCATTCCAGATGCTGAGGCAGGCTGGATGCGCGTTGGCGATGGCACAAACGACCAGGCAGTCACAGATGGAAGCAAGGCATATATTCCGTTTGAAATGATAGCAAAGTATTGTGGTGAAGATGTGTCTAAATGGGGTACAAGAATGCAGTGTGAGGCGTCTGGTGCATGGGAAGTGTTCAGTGTGAAGGTTGGAATGGATTCAGAAGGAGAATAGGAGGTTTGATGTATGATGAAAAAAAGTATTAAAAGATTAATAGCGCTTGGCTTGAGTATGACAATGATGGCAGGACTTACAGCTTGTGGAGGTGGATCAGGCGATAGTGCACAGACTCAGGCGCCTGCAGCAGACACAAACAATACAACACAGTCACCTGCAGCAGATGATAACAATGATACAGCAAAGACAGATGCAGACAAGGATACGCCTACAGTTTCCTCGGGAGGACACAGGGTAATTAAAGTTGGGTGTTGGTATCCACACTACTATGACAGCACACATACCAGCATTGACGACAATCCAACGATGAGCGACCCAGATGAGGCCCAGATGCAGTTTGACAGTCTCAAGGCAGTCGAAGAAAAATATGATGTGGAGATTGAGTTTGTGAATTTAACCTTTAATGGCGTAAAAGAATCCATCAATACATCCATTTTGGCTGGACAGCCCGACTGTGATATTTATGAGGTTGATTTACAGTTTGGTATTCCTGCAGCGCTCAATGGATTTGCAACCAACTTAAAGGAAGTGCTTCCTGCAGATGCGGATGTTGTAAGTGATCAGATGATTTTTTCAAAAGTGGATATTGGCACAGATGATGGTACCTATCTATTTCGTTCTGTGACAGGGGATGCTATTCTTCAAGATACAAATATGCTTGCATTCAACAAGCAAATGCTCGACGAAGCTGGTCTGGAAGATCCCAATACACTGTATGAAAAAGGAGAGTGGACGTGGGATAAATGGAGAGAATATATGCTTGCGCTAACTCAGGATACAGACGGCGATGGTGTGACAGATGTATATGGATATGGTGCTGTTTGGACAACGCTTTTTAGCAATCTCTTAATGAGCAATGGCACAGGTGTTGCAATGGGACCGACAGAATCTTTCTCAAGTCCTGAGGTTGCAGAGGTGCTTGACTTTATCTATAACATGTACAATGTAGACCATGTTGCATATCCGTGGAATGCGGACGACTGGGATGCAAACCAGAACGCTTATCTGGACGGTAAAGTTGCATTTTTTATCGATGCAGCATGGATTTCCGATGCAAACAAAGATTCTGAGTTGAGTTTTGATGTGACATGGTGTCCATGGCCAGTTGGTCCTAGTGGCAATCAGGATACAAACGCTCTTAAGAGCGCCTCAAAAGGAAGTGCGTGGATGATACCGGCAGGTGTGGATAATCCTGAATTTGTTTATACAGTATTTGAGGATTGGGCAAACTGGTATGATGGTGATACTGATGTTCGTGACAGCAATCTTACTTGGTGGGAAGATGCAGCCATTACAGAAGAAAACTATGCAGTGATGGAATATATGGGTTCAAGAAGTTGTGTTGATGTCTGGGAAGCATTGGGACTTGAGTGGGATTTCCCAAAACTTCTGACAGGTGAGATGACAGCTGCGCAGTTCCAAGAGACCTATAAACAGAGCGTACAAGATGCGCTGGATGGATTCTACAATTAGATTAGAAATATAGTTCTGATTTCAACCAAACAGGATTCCTGACAAGATGATTCGGCATGGAGGTTTGTGATATGGCAAAAGATGTGACAATGCGTGATATCGCAAGGGAGATGGGAGTCAGCGCAGTAACAGTTTCTAAGGCACTCAACAACAAGGAGGGCGTCGGGAATCCGCTGCGGGACTCGATTAGAAAAAAAGCCAAGGAGATGGGTTATAAGCTCACATTTATCAACAAGGCGTTGCGTGAAGATTCCAGCAAAACAGTCGGTGTACTCGTTGATGCGCTTTATATTGTGATTGATAAAACAAGAAATACATCGCCGTTTTATCTGCGTATGTATCAGAATGTTGTGATAACACTTGCGGAATATGGATACTCTGCTATTCTTGAGGTTATTACAGATGAGATGCTACTGAAAGGGAATCTTCCAAAGGTTCTTGTTGACAACAAGGTTGATAGTATTCTTGTAATGGGGCCAATACGAGAAAATTACGCCAATTTAGTTGTAAATAGGAATGTGCCAGTGGTATATCTTGATTTTTATGATGAAAATAAGGATATCCCTTGTGTTGTGACAGACAATACTTATGGCGTTTATTCCCTCACGCGGTATTTAATAGAAAAAGGGCATCAACAAATCGCTTTTCTCGGATCCATTGATGCGACTCCAAGTATTTTAGATCGGTATCTTGGCTATTATCGTGCACTTCTGACAAATCACATTTGTCCGCGCGAGGATTATCTAATTCCAGACAGAGGAGTCAATGGGCGTTTCATTGATTTTCGGCTTCCGGACAAAAATGATATGCCAACTGCGTTTGTCTGCAACTGTGACGATGCAGGATATGTGCTGATAGAGCATCTCAAGCAGAAGGGTTACAGAGTTCCAGAAGATATTTCTGTGGTGGGATTTGACAATTATACTTTTTTAAATTTTGCTTCGCCAAGATTGACTACCATTGAAGTAGATGTTGTAGAGATGGCAAGAAAGGCAGTTAATTTGCTTATTTCTATGATGCATGGCGAAGATAGATCAGGCAGTAGGATTGTTGTTAGTGGCAAACTGGTAATTGGCAATTCTGTGTCTGACCGATAGAACCATAGGATATGATAGAAGGCTTCTATACTTCCTTTTGTTGAGGAGAGAAGCCTTCTTCCACGTATGTCATTGTAAAACTACTGACAGATTGGTATAATGAGCTTGCGAATAAAGAATTTGCAAAAATCTATACAATAGAAAGGGATAAGAATATCTATGAAGAACATATTGAAAATAAAAAAGACAATTTGTAGTATTCTAGTGATCTGTGTATTTGTACTTATGACAGGGTGTGGAAAAGTCGACGACGCAGCGACAATTATTAAAGATAACAATACAGAAACTAACAATATAGAGAGAAATTCGTTAAAGAATATTGAAGTAGAAAGTAGTACAATAGATAACGGGTTGGTAAAGGGTACCAATGACCTGACCAAAAATGTCAGTGCAAAGACCATAACAACAGCAAATAAAAATCAAGATATGGAGAATATAGTTGCAATGGATATTGTTAAAAATATGAAAATTGGATGGAATGTAGGAAATACATTGGATTCGACTAGAACAGACATTACAAGGATTGACGCGCCATACAAGTTTGAGACAGCTTGGGGCAATCCAAAAGTAACACAAGAGTTAATTGACACAGTGCTGGATGCTGGATTTAATGTGATTCGTATTCCAGTATCTTGGACAAATCACATGGGACCAGAACCAGAGTATCAGATTACACAAAGCTGGATGGAGCGTGTACAGGAAGTGGTTGACTATGCATACAAAAAAGGGGCATATGTAATTCTCAATGTACACCATGAAGATTGGAACTATCCTTATTATGATAATCTTGACCGCGCTTGTGCCCAGATGGAGGCAGTGTGGAAGCAGATTGCAGAAGTATTTCAAGATTATGATGAACATCTAATTTTTGAAGGACAAAATGAACCAAGAAAAGTTGGCACACCACTTGAGTGGAATGGCGGTGACGCGGAAGGTTGGGAGGTTGTCAATAAGACAAATCAGGTATTTGTTGATACTGTGCGTGCGTCAGGCGGCTCAAATCCATATCGCGTATTGATGATTCCAGGATATGCAGCAAACTGTACTGTTGGTATTCAGCATGTGAATGTACCTAAAAATGACACACGTGTCATAATTTCGGTTCATGCATATGAACCTTATGATTTTGCGTTAAACCCAAATGGCAGGAGTACATGGAATCATGACACAACAGCGATTGACAAGTTAATGCATGATTTAAAAACACTTTTTATTGATAAGGGTACGCCTGTCATTATTGGGGAGTTTGCAGCCATGAATCGGAATAACGAGTCAGAGCGCGCCCAATGGGCAGCGTATTATGTCCATGCTGCCAAAGAAATTGGGGTGCCTTGTGTCTGGTGGGACAATGGATTATTTGAGGGGGATGGCGAATGCCTTGGACTGTTTGACAGGCATACATATACGTGTCGATTTCCTAAGATATTGGAGGCATTAATGACAAGTATAAAAACAGATTAAATATGCCTTGTTTTGTTCTTTCGATATATTAGTGGTGTTGTTTGATATTTCTTTTGAAATGACCGTGTGAAGTAGGATTGGTTGTGAAATCCACAGTTTTCCATAATGTCAATTACTTTTAAGTTGGTTTCTGTAAGCTGCTTTGCCGCCAACTCCAAACGGTAGTTTATTAGATAGGCGTTAAAACTCATGCCAGTAAATTCTTTAAAGAGTTTCATAAAATGACTTTCAGAAAATCCACACTGATTGGCGGCTTCTTGAACTGTGATATCATGGTCATAGAATTTCTGGACATAATAGAGCGCGTTTTTTAGTCGACTGTAAGATAACTGTAAAGCATTGTTATCATTGTTAGCGGCGGTACTCTGCTGAAACATATAATGCAATAGAAAAAAAAGATTAGATTTAATCATTAGTTCGTGGGTTGTATAGCTTTCTTGGCGGTGCGTCAGCATTGACTGAATACATGGAGTTATTGTCTGGTTAAAGGAGGAATTTGCGGAATAAAAGTAGTTTAATGTCTTTTCTCCATTTAGAAAAGGCAATACATATTTGTTATAACACAAATCTCCTTCGGCGCCTTTAAAAAGTGATGGATGAAACATAATATTAAAATATTCTCCGCTATTGGAGTTGCCTTGTGCGATGGAATGTACTGCGTGCGGAAGGATTAGTACCAAATCGCCAGCGCAGAGCAGATAAATTTTTCCCCAAATCGAAACTTGCACTTGTCCGTTGGCACAGTAGATTAGTTCAAAATCATCATGCCAGTGCAACGGAAAGGAAGAAATCCACTCAGGGATACGACCGTGGTAGACACTGTAAGGAAAAGGAATAATACCATGTATTTTGGTTTCGTGTAGAGAAGCAAGATTCATTTTATACCTCATCATAGGATTGTGCTAAAAAAGTAGGATAATATTGCAAGAATTATATCATGCATAAGAGTACAATACAAGTATGGACCGTAAATCCTTTCGCTTTTTCATATGAACGGTCTACGGCTGCTGCAATTTGTGTACCGTTGTAATCAATTGCAGCAGTCTCATAAAATTTATGGATGGAGGAAAAAAGATGGAGTGTGCGGCAATCAGACATTTTGCGGATAAGAGATATTGTTATGCGGTGGAAAAAGGACGTTTTCTGATTCGACTTGAGGCCAAAAAAGGAGATGTTGTACGGGCTATTCTTCATACACAAGATAAGTATCTGCCGCTAGAAATGATGGATACAAGACAAGAGCAGGAGATGATACTTGCCTGTTCAGATAATTATATTGACTACTATGAGAGCTTTGTGACAATGGATGTAGTTTGTCTGCGATATTTTTTTGAAATCGAGGACACAGTGGGAAATAAAGTTTTTTATGGAAATCATGATTTTTATAATATCTGTATTACGGATATTGAGAAGATGTATGATTGTCCGCAAAATCTTAGAGAAGAGGAATTATTTGAATTGCCTACGTGGGCAAAGAATAAGGTCTTATATCAAATTTTTCCCTCTCGATTTGCCACAGAAAAGCAAGTATCTGATGAAATTTGGTATCAGGCACCGATTGATCACAGTGCAGATTTAAAAGGTTCCATTCGAGGAATTATTAATCATTTGGATTACCTTAAAAAGTTGGGTGTAGATATTCTCTATATGACACCCATTTTTAGTGCGAACTCTAGCCATAAATATAATATTGATGACTATTATAAAATTGACCCGTCCTTTGGCGACAAAGAAGATTTAAAGGAATTGGTTGACAGGGCGCACAAACTTGGAATGTATGTGATTTTAGACGGAGTGTTTAATCATACAGGAGTAGATTTTTTTGCATTTCGCGATATTATGAAGAATAAAGAGCAGTCTGCTTATCTTGACTGGTATTATATCGAAGATTTTCCACTTATCATGGAGTGGGGGAAAAAGCCAAATTATAAGACGTTTGGTTATGCGGGGATGATGCCAAAACTCAATCTGCAGAATAAAGATACAGCAGATTTTGTAATTAATGTTGCCTCCTACTGGATTCGAGAGTGTGATATTGACGGATGGCGTCTTGATGTGGCAGACGAAGTGAGCCATATATTTTGGAAACGCTTTCGGCGGGAGATAAAGGCAGTGAAGAAAGATGTGCTGATTGTCGGTGAAATTTGGCATTTTGCAGAGGACTTTCTGGAAGGCGATGAGTGGGACAGCGTTATGAATTATCAGTTTACTCGTTCCGTACTCGATTTGGTTGTGACCCAAAAAATGTCTGTCTCTGCCTTTGCGGGAACTTTGAATTTTATGAAAGGAAATCTGCATACAAATTTGGAAGGATACTTGTGGAATTTTATTGATACACATGATACCGAACGGTTTGTAAGCAGTGCACAGAAGGATATTAGAAAGCAGATGTTGGCAGCTTCACTACAACTTCTCTTGCCTGGAATGCCAATGATTTATTATGGTGATGAAGTTGGGATTGAGGGTGGACCTGATCCCGACTGTAGGCGTGGTATGCTCTGGGATAAACATAGACAGAATGTATCTTTATTACAATATTATCAGACCTTAATTGACATTCGTCACACTTATCCTGCACTGACACAAGGAAGCATCATAGAGCAGTATACGGAAGATGACAAGGGAATTTTTTATACTACAAGATGTCTTAAAAATCAGCAGATTACAGTGATTTTTCATACAAAAACAGGTGTGGTAAATCTGCCAGGTTTGGAGGGCAAACAAAATCTTGTGAATGGCCAACCGTTTTTAGGAACTCTTGGAGACTACGAAACCGTAGTGCTTGTGTAGCGGTGAGGAGGTCCAATGAAGTCATTTACAAAGTTATATATTCCGATTGCGCTGGAAACTTTGTGCTATATGCTGGCGGGTATGGTTGATACCATTATGCTTTCTACTGTAGGGGACAGTGCCGTCGGTGCAGTTGGTACGGCAAATACGTATATCAATGTATTTATTATTATGTTTCATGTGGTATCATCAGGAATGATTGCCGTGATGACACAGTATATTGGAGCAAAACGAATAGGAGTCGCGTTTCAGGCAAGACAATTAGGCGCAGTTTTTAATATGGTACTTGGGGTTGCACTCTCTATTTTCCTGTTTGTATTTTCTGGGTTGATTCTGGAGATTGTGGGTGTGGCGCCGCTTCTGATGGACTATGCAAAAACATATCTAAAAATTGTGGGTGGATTTTGCTTTTTAAACGCGCTGATTCCAATTTTCTCAAGCTATCTGCGCGCATTTGGTTATACAAAGCAGCCACTAATCGCAACACTTGTGGCAAATGTAGTAAACCTTTGTCTAAATGCAGTATTTCTGTTTGGATTGCACGCAGGAGTGGCAGGCGTAGCAGTGGCGACAGTCCTTTCAAGAATTTTGAATCTAGCGATTGTGATTGTGGCATCTAAAATTTTGGTCAAGGCAAAGGAAGATTCAGAGCGATTAAAAAACACAGAGGTTTTTGTGCAGATTATTAAGGTTGGATTGCCTTCCGCGCTGGAAACTGCTCTGTACAATGTCGCAATGACACTGACAATTCGCTTTTTGAATCAGATGGACGAATCTGGTTTTCATGTGACCGCAAGAGCGTATGCCACGCAGATTGCAAATTTTTCTTATTGCGCAGGGGCGGCATTGGCACAGGCAAACGCCATTATGACAGGTTGGCGCATTGGCGAAGGGGATTATGAAGCTTGCGACAAAGGAACCAAGAAGGCTGCTTGGATTGGAATTGTTGTGGCAGCAGGATTAGAGATAATATTTGTTCTTTGTGCAGATGTGTTGATTCGTATTTTTACGCAAGATTTGGAAATGATTCGGCTAGTAAAGATACTTCTTACAATTGATATTGTACTTGAGGTTGGGCGTGTGACCAATCTGGTGTTTGGACAGGCATTAAAGACCAGCGGTGACGCTATATTTACAACGATGATAGGAGTGTTGTTTATGTATCTGTGTATGGTGGGAGGCACATGGTTTTTTGGAATTCATTTAAATCTGCTCTCGGTGGGTGCTTATATAGGACTTGCGACAGATGAATGTGTGCGTGCTATGTTTATGTTTTTGCGATGGCAATCAGGAAAATGGCGAACAAAAGGGTTTATTCAACGACAAGTAGAAGCAATCGAGTAGAAAAGGGTAGTTTCTCTACTTGCCGCGCAAAAAGAGGGCTGCTTTAGCGGCTATATTAAGCGTAAATATTAGTTGGAAATCGTTGTTAAATTTGTTAAAATAAGAGGAAAGAATAAGGAGGAAATAAAAATGCAGAAATGGACACGTGTCATGTATCAACCCAATCTTCCATTGGGAGAGGATGGCGAGAAAGTAACGGCAAGTGGTAAGCATATTACACTCTCAAAGGAAGCTGCAAAAGAGGGTATGGTGCTTCTCAAAAATGATGGGGATTTATTGCCACTTGCAAAGGGCAGCAAGGTTGCCTTATTTGGCAAGGCAAGTTTTGATTATGTGCGCGGAGGTGGAGGAAGCGGAGAAGTGACTGTTTCCTACGCGAGAAATTTATATGAGGGGTTATCACTTTTAAAGGATAAGATAAATGTTTTTGAGGAGCTTGCTGCATATTATCGGGACAATGTAAAGGCACAGTATCAACAGGGACGTGTGCCGGGTATGACTGTAGAGCCAGAAGTTCCAATGGAATTATTAAAGAAGGCAAGTGCCTATACAGACACGGCGATTATTACAATATGTCGCTTTTCTGGTGAAGGTTGGGACAGAAAGAGCATTGTAGATACCGAGAACAAAAATCTTTGTATTACTGAGGATGCAATGGCAAAACAATCCGCAGAAATTTTTGAGGATGGGGATTTTTGTCTAACGCACGCGGAGCGGGCAATGGTTGATACGGTGACTGCAAATTTTCCAAAAGTGATTGTTGTTATGAATGTTGGCGGTATGGTAGATTCTTGCTGGTTTCATGACAGTGCAAAAATCCAGTCGGTGTTGATGGCATGGCAGGGCGGTATTGAAGGAGGACTTGCCACGGCAGAACTCCTGATAGGAGAAGGCAATCCAAGCGGAAAGTTAGTCGATACTTTTGCGCGTGAATTGACAGACTATCCATCTACGGACAATTTTCATGCGTCAGAGCGTTTTGTGGATTATATAGAAGATATTTATGTGGGTTATCGCTATTTTGAAACCATTCCTGATGCGGATAAAAAAGTGAATTATCCATTTGGATTTGGGTTATCCTACACAGATTTCACATTGACAGCAGGGGCAGCGTATGCGCAAAACAATAAGATTTATGTGCCAGTTGTTGTCACAAATGTTGGAAAAAGAGCAGGAAAAGAAGTTGTACAGGCGTATTTTAGCGCACCGCAGGGAGTGCTTGGAAAACCGGCAAAACAGCTTGTGGCATTTCAAAAGACTAGACTTTTACAGACTGGAGAGAGCCAGAGTATTGTGCTGTCATGGGATGTGAATGATATGGCGTCCTATGATGACCTTGGCAAAATCAAGGCATCTGCATATATTTTGGAAAAAGGCATGTATCGATTCTTTGTCGGCGTATCTGTGCGCGATGTTGTAGAATTGTCCTATCAATATGAAGTGCAAGAAAATATTATCACACAACAATTGTCCAGAAAGTGTGCACCTACAAGCCTAAAAAAGCGGATGCTTGCCGATGGAAGTTATGAGGAATTGCCAATTTTGGAACCTGTTGACACAGATGCAAATGAGCTCACACCACTTACCGTCGACGAGACAGATGGTTTTACACCGGCAGCACGTGCTGGGAAACGCTATCACTTGTGGACAAATACTGCTGCACAACAGCATCATTTCTTAAAAGAAGTGGCAGAGGGGACAATTACTCTGGATGAATTTATGGCACAACTGTCTGATGAGCAGCTTGCACATTTGTTGGGTGGACAACCAAACACAGGCGTTGCCAATACATTTGGTTGGGGAAATCTGCCTGATTATGGGATTCCAAATATTATGACTGCGGACGGTCCGGCTGGCTTACGCATCTTGCCAGAGTGCAGTGTGTATACAACGGCATGGCCTTGTGCGACACAGCTTGCATGTTCTTGGAATGAGGAATTGGTAGAACAAGTTGGAGAAGCTGGCGGTGCGGAAGTTAAGGAGAACAATATTGCAATGTGGCTTACTCCGGCTGTCAATATTCATCGCAGTCCGCTTTGTGGTCGGAATTTTGAGTATTATTCGGAGGACCCATTCCTTACAGGAAAGCTTGCAGCGGCAATGGTTCGTGGTATTCAAACCAATCATGTCGGTGCGACAGTGAAACATTTTGCTCTCAACAATAAAGAAACAAATCGCAAAAACAGCGATTCAAGAACATCTGAGCGCGCTGTTAGAGAAATTTATCTAAAAGCGTTTGAGATTATTGTAAAGGAAGCAAAGCCGTGGGCGATTATGTCTTCTTATAACATTGTAAATGGTTATCGTGCTTCGGAAAATCGAGAATTGTTAGAGGATATCTTGCGCGGCGAGTGGGGATTTGACGGTGTGGTTACAACCGACTGGTGGACAAACGGTGAGCACTACAAAGAAATTAAGGCGGGAAATGATATTAAGATGGCGACAGGTTTTCCAGAGCGGTTGCAAGAGGCACTAGATAAAGGTGTACTTACGCGCGCAGATATGGAAATCTGTGTGCGACGTGTACTGGAACTGATATTAAAAGTTGATTGAATGTTTTGGAGGTAGTATAATGGAAGATGATTACAATCCAAGCGAGAAAGCGGTCAAGATAGTGGAGAAAATCAAGGAGATGACAGGGATTCCAGCTATTTTTATCGACAGGAAGCCAAATACAGTGCAGCCATCTCTAACAGATAGCAAGTTTGGTGGACTGCCTTATTGGGATATGGAGAAGGAATATCCAACAGATAGTAAGGGCGAAAAGATGATGCTGCTTGCACAGATTAATTTTTCGGATTTGTGCGCGTTTGATACAGAACTGCCAAAAGAGGGAATGTTACAGTTTTTTATTACAGTGGATGATGATGTGTTTGGTATGGACTTTGATAATCCAGTCTCACAGAAAGATTTTCGTGTGGTGTTCCATGATACTGTAAGACAAGATGTCACAGAGGAACAGGTACAAACATTAAATATTGTAAGAGCAGAGGAAGCGGATGATTACAGTACCCCGATTTTTCATCAAGCAGCGCTTTCTTTCCGCGCAGGGATAGATTTTATGAGTTCTGATGTAGAAGATTTTCCAACAGTGTTTGTGCAGGCAGTAAAAGCAGTAACAGGCGAGGAGATTGACGAGGAAAACTGGTATAAATATTTTGGGGAAGATACAGATGATGGCTGCTATCTGAGTGAGGAATTATCTGGACTAGGGCATAAGATGCTTGGCTATCCCGGCTTTATCCAGTTTGACCCTAGAGAAGAACATAAGGAGCTCAAATGTTATGATACGCTCTTGCTTCAGATTGATTCTGATATGGGTGAAGATAGAGAGGATTATGTGCTTTGGGGAGACTGCGGCGTCGCCAATCTGTTTATCAATAAAGAAGCGCTGAGAAAAAGGGATTTTAGCAATATATTGTACAATTGGGATTGCTCTTAAAGGGTTATTGTTCTTAGATAAGGCGTAAACAGCAGTGTGAAATCAAAGATTTCACCATTCTGATTTGTATGCCCGCAAAAGCGGGCAGAGGGGAGTTCGTGTGAAATCAAAGATTTCACCATCCTGATTTGTATGCCCGCAAAAGCGGCAGAGGAAAGTTAACATCAAAAGATTATCAGCCCGTGATTTTGCAAGGTTATGCAGAATCACGGGCTTTGTGATTCTTATTTGTGCCTGACAAAGCGATTACTTTGCTTAATAAAAAATAGTAATGTGTTTTGTGCAATGATTTTGTTTTGGAGTTTACGGGGACAGATTTTTTTGATATGATAAAAAGGCAGTAAATAACTTGTATTGAACAGTATTTTTTGAAAAAAGAAAAAGGAGGAGCGATGGTAGTCAATTTTTATGAAGCGATTGATGATAATTTGTTAAAATTCGCAGTAATTGTTGCAGTAAAAGATGGAAAATACATATTTTGCAAACATAAACTTAGAGAGACACTAGAAATTCCAGGCGGACACAGAGAACCTGGGGAAATGATATTGGATACAGCAAAAAGGGAATTGTATGAGGAGACGGGGGCGATTGATTTTGAGATACAGCCAATCTGTGTATACTCTGTGATTGCAGAGGACAATTTTGATGGAGAAGAAACTTTTGGGATGCTGTATTTTGCAACAGTGAAACAGTTAGAACCAGAATTACAGAATGAGATTGAGAAAATTGTGATTACAGATCAAATGCCTTTAGCATATACCTATCCAGATATTCAACCCAAATTGCTTAAGGAGGCGCAGCGGAGAGGATTTTGTTAAAGAAAATAAAATAAACAGGGAGAAGGGATAGGATATGAAACAAAAACTGGACAGAACACTTGGAATGTATTCTGCACTGATGATTAGCATTGGGACCATGATTGGCTCTGCCATTTTTGTTCTGGCGGGAACCAGCTATGCAACAGCAGGCCCGGGAGCATCATTGGCAATTTTTCTGGCGGGGATTGCAGCGGTGTTTACAGGATTGTCCTTTGCAGAGCTTGTGACAGTTATACCAAAAGCGGGCGGCGGTTATGTCTATGTGAAAGAGGCGACAGGGAACAATATTATTGGATTTATCTGCGGATGGGGATTTTGGCTTGGCTATGCAATGTCATGTGGATTGTTTGCACTTGGATTTGGCAATTTTATTAATTATATCTTTCCGTTTATTCCACAGATGGCAGCAGCATATTTGCTTGTGATATATGTTATGTTCACGAATATTAAAGGTACAAAAAGTTCTGGGGCATTACAGAATGTAATTACTACATTGTTGGTTGCCTTGCTTGCACTTTATGTTGTGATTGGGATTTTCCATATTGATATGCAGAATCAAACACCCTATATGCCACAGGGAATGCCTGGTGTTTTTAATGCGATGGGATTTTTGTATATGACCTATATTGGTTATGGGTTGATTACTACTGCGAGCGAGGAAGTTATTGAGCCAGAAAAGACAATACCAAAGGCAATTCTAATTTCCATTGCGGCGGTCATTGTGATAAAGACTTCTGTTTTCTTTATTGGTTGTGCAATTCTGCCGTGGCAACAGTTGGTGCCGGAGGTTACAAGTACGCCTATGATTGACACGGCTGTAAAGATTGGCGGAGTGGTAGGTGGATATTTGTTTGCTTTTGCGGGAATACTAGCGACTCTTTCCTCGATTAATACAGCAGTGATGGCGTCCTCACGCACTTCGTTTGCAATGGCGAGAGACCAGCGTCTGCCAAGTTTATTTAAGGCGATTAACAGAACGACGAAAACACCTGTTTTTTCGATTGTGGTGTCCTCTATCATTGTGTTTATTGCAGTGTCCATTAGAGATTTGGAACATATCTCAACAGTGACCAGTATTTTTTCATTGACAGGATACAGCCTTGTCAATGTGGCACTTATAATTTTTCGGCAGAAAAAACCAGAGCTTGAGCGGAAATTTCGTGTGCCGTTCTATCCGATTACACCATTACTTGGCATTGGAATGAATTTATTTTTAATTTTTAATCTGGCGATTTCGGACCGCCCAGCACTGATTATTGCTGTTTCTGTAATTGGGATTGGCATCTTGTATTACTATATTGTTATGCCAAAGCTAAAATATGCTTCCAAGGGGATTTCGATTGTCGATATACCGGAGATTAAGGAACAGAAAAAAGAAAATAAAAGGAACGAGATTATTATTCCTGTATCCAATCCAAAAACAGCGGATGGGCTTTTAAATTTTGGCAGAAAGATTGCTCTGTCGGAGGAATCGACAACAGTAGTTCCCGTAAAAGTCAATGTTTTTCCTGATAATCTGCTCACAATTGCTGACTATGATGTCATGATGCAATCTATGGGAGTTCAAGACAGTGTGGTTCAAAAGTTAAAGGAATATGAATCGGAACCATGTATGCGCCCTGTTCTGATTAATTCCAGAGATGCATTTCATGCCATTATGTCGGTTGTCAAAAAAGAAAAAAATCCACTTGTGATTATGGGATGGCATGGCTCGGGTTTCGCAAAATATATGCATGGAAATATTACTTATCGCATGTTGCAGGAAGCACCAGCAGATGTTGGAGTATTGCGGATGCATGGACAGCAACAAACCTTTCAAAATATTTTATTTCCTTATGGCGGCGGAAGATATTCTAAGATGACAGCAAAGGTGGTCAATCGAATTGCCAATGCTTATAAGGCGAAAATTACCCTTTTAAATGTGGTGGATCATGAGGAGG
Organism: Lachnospiraceae bacterium; assembly: GCA_011959805.1. GTDB lineage: Bacteria > Bacillota > Clostridia > Lachnospirales > Lachnospiraceae > COE1. Next base: position 30,468 of record BLMC01000021.1, read on the forward strand.
ATGTCGAAAGCACAAAAGCGTATCTTGACAAGTCAGCGGCCAAATTTGACCAACCCGCAGAGATTATGGTCTGTAGCGGTGATTTGATTGAACGGGTGGTAGAATTTTCTGACAAATACGATCTAATTATTATGGGAGCTTCACTTGACTGGGGAATCCAGGAAGTGGTGACTGGATTTCGCACAGATAAAATTATGGAGCAGGCAGTATGTTCTGTGCTGATTATTAAGAGTTATGATATTTTCTTACAGCGGACAAAAGTAAGAGGCTTTCTCCATAAAACAAGAAAAGTAATCCATCAATAATGAAATACAAGAAAACAGATGTGAAGTGTTGTTGCGATACTTTGCATCTGTTTTTTTGCAAGCCTTTATTTTTTCGTTCTGTCTTCTGGTGGACAAAATACCAGCAAATCTTGTATTTCGCAATCTAGGGCAGTGCAGAGTTTACATAGGACAGACACATCCAAACGTGTGACCGTATTTGTGCAGTAATTGTCAATTTGCTTCCAATTCATTTCAGCTTTGTGGGAGAGCTTGTTTTTGTTTAGTCCTCTCTCCTTTAATAAATCATTTAATTTTATTTCCAAATGGCCAAATTCCTTATTCAAAACAGTTCTCCTAAATAATAACTTTCTTCGCCTATATTCTAACAAATTTTCAGGCGAATAACAACTAAAAATCGCACACACAACAGCTACTTTTGTCGAGATGTGTCGAGATGTGTAAATCGATTTTTCTTGTTTTAGCGCAAAAAACTTGATATAGTGTAGTAAGAGACGATTATTAGTCATATATTGTTACCTATACAAACTTATATTCTGGAAAGGAGCTACAGATGAAACTGAATTATTTTAAGGATAAGCTCTTTGAGCTATTAAATGAAGAGATAAACATGGAAATTAAGGATATTACAGCAAATGATAGGGAGGACAAATTTACAGTAGAGATACAAGATGGAAGTGTATTTGAGGTCAAATGTACAAAAATGAAAACAACATCAAAGATAGATAGACCTTTTAAAAAGGATATAAGGTTTTATTGGAAACTAAAGAATTATTAAGGAGAAAAAATTAAAGGACACACATACATATAATCAAGAGGAATTCGCATACTAGAACATATCAAAATAATACTTTTCATCCGATAGATGTCACAATTTTTGAATAATTTGTGCCTAATATTGAAAAACAAAAAGTAAGATGGAGGATTTATGCAGAAAGATTACAGTAAGCTATGGATTTTATTTCGATCCATGTTTGTGTTAAGTGCGTGTACTTTTGGAGGTGGTTTTGTCATTGTATCCCTGATGAAGAAAAAGTATGTGGAGGAATTGCGCTGGCTGGAAGAAGATGAAATGTTGGATGTGACAGCAATCACACAGTCTGCACCAGGGCCGCTGCCAGTAAATGCTTCTGTTATCATTGGATATCGAATTGCAGGAGTAGTTGGCTCCTTGACAGCGATCTTGGGAACGATATTGCCGCCAATGATTATCATATCGATTATTTCTTTATTTTATGAGCAGTTTCGCACAAATCCCTATATTGCCACAGCACTTCAGGTGATGCGCGCAGGCGTTGCGGCGGTCATTTTTGATGTTGTAATCAATCTGGCTGGAAATGTAATAAAAACAAAACGAATTTTGTACATTGTGATGATGGTGACTGCGTTTGTCGCAACGTATTTCTTGGACGTGAGTGCAATGATTATTATTTTTGTTTGTCTTGGAATCGGCTTGGTAGATTTATTCTTTACATTGCAGAATAAGAAAGGAAAGGTGTCTTAAATGCTGCTATTAAAGTTGTTTTTTGCTTTTATACAGGTCGGAATGTTTAGTGTAGGCGGAGGCTATGCAGCGATTCCTTTGATTCAAGAACAAATTGTAAATCTCCATAAGCTTATGACAATGGAAGAATTTTCGGATTTGATTACAGTGGCAGAAATGACACCCGGACCAATTTCCATTAATTCTGCTACTTTTGTCGGAATGAGGATTGCTGGAATTCCTGGTGTGCTACTCTGCACCGTAGGTTGCATTATACCATCGTTTGTCATTTGCCTTACACTGGCACATTTTTATTATAAATATCGTACAGTAAGTGGGGTACAGGTAGTGCTTGGTTCTTTAAGACCAGCAGTTGTAGCGCTGATCGCTTCGGCAGGCGCCTCTATTCTAATGTTGGGTTTGTTTCAGGCAGAGCTAGGGGATATTATTTTAAGCAATGTTCGTATTGTTGAGTTGGCGATTTTTATTGTAGCGTTGCTTTTGCTTAGAAAGTTTAAATTGAGTGCAATCACTATTATTTTGGGAAGCGGTGTTGTAGGAACAATTGCATATGCCTTGATGGGAGCAGTTGCGTGACGGTGAAATATAATCCGTCGCGCATATTTTTTTGCGAAATCGTCATACTGAATGTTAGAAAGTATTATGAATACAGAAAAGAAAAGAGGAACAGCTATGGCAGGCAGTATCAAAGAGTTCTTTAAACAAAGGGATTATTATGAAATTCGCTTGGAGAGCATTGGCGGGTTGGGCGCAAATTTATGTGCAAAAATGGTGGGAGAACTGGCAGTAAAATATTTAAATCTTAACAGTGCAGGATTTTCTAGTTATGGCTCCGAAAAGACAGGAACACCCGTGAAGGGATATATTCGTTTTTGTCTTCCAGAACAGGAAATTCGAGTACATTCGCCGATTGTTTCGCCTGACTTGCTCGTCATTTTTCATCAGGCATTAATGCGCGATAAAAAGACATGGGCAGGTTGTGGTCCACAGACACAGGTTATTATTGCACTCGATCGTGGACAAGAAGAAATGATGGGAAATTTACCAGAGACAATCGGGGAATGCTATGTGGTTGATGCAAGGCAGATTGCAATGGAAACAAAATCAAGAATAAATGTGGTTATGCTGGGAGCAATGGCAAAAGTGATGGGATTTATCGAATTGGATCGCGCTAGACAGATTTGCAAGGACAGTCTTGGCAGAAAGTATCCAGCTGCACTTGAGGGGAATTTAAAGGGGCTTGAACAAGGCTATGAGAAGGTGCGTCAATTATCAAAAGAGGAGATTGCTATTTTTAAGAGCAGAGTTAATGAAGAAAATGCTTCCAATATATCTGACAAAGAACAAGAATGGGGTTATGTGACAGCGCCAATTGGCGGTGTAAATCCACAATTTGGCAGTACCGTAACAGCAGATTTGTCTCCTTCTAGGCAGGGGTATCTTCCAGTGTTTATCAAAGAGCGGTGTATTAATTGTGGGCTGTGCGATTCCACTTGCCCCGATATGGTGTTTCAATTTGCCGAAGGCGAATTTAAGGGCAGAAAAATGATGGTAAATCGGGGGCTAGATTACTATCACTGTAAAGGTTGTATGCGCTGCGTGGATGTTTGCCCGGTCAATGCACTGGTGCGGGGCGCCGAGGCAGAACATGCAGATAAACAGTATTTTCTGCCCAATCAGGATATGTTGCGCGCACCAGATTATTATGTGAAAACTGGACCAGACGGATATATTACCTCAGAATCTTATCTGACTGAAAAAAGGATAGAAGGGGGAGAGGTTTAATGGAAAAGCAGGTAATTGAGTATGCAAGCGGCAATGAGATTGCGGCGATTGCAATTAAGCAGATTGGATATGATTTGATGGGATATTATCCAATTACGCCTTCCACACAGATTGCGGAAAATCTTGATGATATGCGGGCTAGAGGTGAGACTGATTTAATTATGATTGCCGCAGAGGGAGAACACAGTGCGGCCGGTATTTGCTATGGCGCTTCAGTCGGTGGCGGGAGAGTAATCAATGCGACAAGCGCCAACGGTTTGTTGTATGCTTTAGAGCAGTTTCCCGTTCAGTCGGGCACCCGTTATCCAATGGTAATGAATGTGGCTTGCAGGACAGTTTCGGGTCCGTTGTCTATTAAAGGGGACCACAGTGATATTATGTATTTGCTAAATGCAGGCTGGCCAATATTGTTTGCGCATACAGTACAACAGGTCTATGATTTTAATATGATTGCATTGCGTTTGGCAGAGCAAGTACGACTTCCGGTGGTGGTTGCATATGATGGTTTTTTTACCAGCCATCAAAAAAGACGATGTTTGCGATTTGAAAAAGATGAGACAGTGCGACAGTTTATTGGACCCAAAAAAGAAACATACCCTTTTTTGGATTTGTCAAATCCAATTACAGTTGGTTCTTATATGAATGAACCAGATTTAATTAATAACCGTTATCAGCTTCATTTGGCTATGCAACAGGCAGATGAACTGCTGCCAAAGTTATTTGCGGAGTACGGTGTGCTCTCTGGAAGAGAGTATGGCAAAGTGGAAGGGTATCACTGTGAAGATGCACAGGAGTTGTTGGTGCTTTTGGGGTCTTCCTATGAGACAGCGAAGGAAGGTATTGATAATCTTCGTGAAAAAGGAAGAAAAGCGGGCATTGTGACATTGAATGTCCTCCGTCCATTTCCTGAAAGGGCATTGTATGAAGTCTGTGCATCGGCAAACACTATGTTAGTAGCAGATAGACAAGATAGTTATGGAGCAGGAGGTGGCAACCTTTCGTTAGAGGTGCGTGCCATGATGCAGAAATTTGGCGGCAGAGCAAAAATAAAAAGTCGTGTTTATGGACTTGGCGGCAAGGATTTCTTTGCGGAGGATGTAGAGAAGCTGTTAGATATTGCGTCAGATGCAAAAGCGCTAGATTTTGACTATTATGGCGTGACACCAGGAACCGTCCAAGAGACAATCGATAAAGGACCTTTCTTTGCTCCAGTCACAGCAGAGAGGACAGCAATCGGCGCAACGCAGGTAGACAAAAACAATATGGGAGAGGTACAAGTAAAGGGAGGTAGCTTAAATGCAACTGCTGCCATGCCAAAACGTCTGGCACCAGGTCATGGTGCATGTCCTGGGTGCGGAATACCTGTCAATCTTAATCTGCTGTCAAGAGCGATAGAGGACCCAATTATTTTTCTGTTTCAGACAGGGTGTGGCATGATTGTCACAACACCCTATCCGCGCACAAGCTTTAAGGTTCCTTATCTCCATAATCTGTTTCAGAATGGTGCCGCTACACTTAGCGGTCTAGCAGAAATCTGTTATAGAAAACAGAAAAAAGGTGAGATTCCACAGGGAGATATTATCTTTGTTATGGTCAGTGGGGACGGCGGTATGGATATCGGTATGGGATCAGCTCTGGGAACTGCGCTTCGCGGGCATCGGTTATTGCTTTTTGAATATGATAATGGTGGCTATATGAACACTGGATATCAACTGTCATACTCGACGCCAAAAGGAGCCAAAAGTTCTACTTCTCATGTGGGTGTAAAACAGTATGGAAAGACTTTTTTCCATAAAGATATGCCCCGCATAATGGCGACCACAGGGATTCCCTATGTTGCCACAGCCGCAGAATCCAACCCGACGGATTTTATTAAAAAGGCGGCGAAGGCAGCGTATTATGCAAAGACGGAAGGAACAGCATATCTTAAGGCATTGTCTGCGTGTCCTCTCAATTGGAATGATACCCCATCCACCGAGCGAAAGGTAATTGAAGCAGGGGTAAATTGTTGTTATTTCCCACTATTTGAGACAGAACATGGAAAGACACAACTAAGCTATGCGCCAGAAGCGACAGGCAAGAAAATTCCTGTTACAGATTGGCTTGCAATGATGGGGCGCACAAAACACCTGTGTAATGAGGAGTACAAGGAAGTCACAGAAAGTTTGCAAAAGGAAATAGACAAAAGATATCAGCGTCTTAAGTGTGAGGCGGGCCTAGCGTTAGATGTTAATTAAAATATATTTTGAGAAAAGGAGAGGGTTAAAATGAGTAAGAGTGTATTTGTAAAAAATAACGACGCAGTATTATATTTGATATCTGGAAAGAAAGATGCGCTGAATCTGTCCATTTTGGACAGCACGACATCGGAGGGCGCAGGCGAAAAGCATCTTCCAGTAGTGGAGTGCAACGGAAAAAACATTACGGTGAAGGTTGGCAGTGTAGCACATCCAATGTCAGAGGAGCACAGTATTGACTGGATTTTTCTTGAGACAAAAAAGGGTGGCCAGTTTGTAAAATTATGTCCGCAAGATACGCCAGTAGCCCATTTTGTATTGTCAGAGCAAGATGAGGCATGTGCGGCATATGCGTACTGTAATTTGCATGGATTTTGGAAAACGGAAATCGGATAAATTTATAACTTGTGTTTTAGGGTGTAATTGTAGTAATATTTTATAGAGACTTTTATCATTTTTTGCACCCACAAGAAAATTGATGCAAAAAGTTGTTTGACATTGCTATTTGTGTATTGCCTAGAAATTTTAGCAATGCAATTGCGCGAAACAGCTCGTTTATGATTCTAATTTTTGACCGAATGGAATACTAGACTGTCACTACAAAGGATAGAATGAGGAAAAAAACATGGCACAGAATGCAAAAGAAAATCTTATTACACAACCGCCGGCGCGCAGCTTATTCTTCTTTGCGTTGCCAATGATTATTGGAAATTTATTTCAGCAGTTTTATAACATGGCAGATTCTATTATTGTTGGAAATCTGGTAGGAGAGGATGCGCTTGCGGCAGTAGGGGCATCTTATTCCTTTACAACAGTGTTTATTATGATTGCAATTGGAGGGGGTATTGGTGCTTCTGTACTTACCAGTCAGTATCTTGGCGCTGGACATTACAAGGAAATGAAAAGCTCGGTGTACACATTTTTCATTACGTTTGTGGTGTTTAGTACCTTGTTAGCAATACTTGGATTTTTTATTAATCCAACAGTATTACATTTATTAAAGACCCCGGAAAATATTATGCCAGATGCGGTGGCGTATCTTCAAATTTATTTTGTGGGACTGCCATTTATGTTTATGTACAATATTTTGTCAGCGAACTTTAATGCGCTTGGCAGGTCTAAGATACCACTATTTTTGCTAATTTTTTCTTCGATATTAAATATTGTACTGGATTTCTGGATGGTGGGCGGACTAAATATGGGTGTGTCTGGCGCGGCAGTTGCGACAGTGATTGCACAAGGAATTGCGGCGGTTATCTCTTTTGTAATCCTAATGAGATTGCTTGCCACTTATTCAGTGGAAGGCAGAGTCGAACGGTTTCGCAAAGATATGTTTGCCACTGGAGTTAAAATTGCAATTCCATCGATTGTGCAGCAGTCTATTGTGAGTATTGGTATGCTGTTAACACAGTCAGCGGTCAATCAGTTTGGCTTGTCAGCGCTTGCGGGATATTCGGCAGGAATGCGGCTTGAATCTCTCTGTGTTGTGCCAATGATTGCGACCGGCAATGCAATGTCCACCTTTACGGCGCAGAATCTTGGTGCGGGAAAATCGGAGCGCGTGCGGCAGGGATATCATGCTGCTTATGGTATTATCATTGGTTTTGGAGTGGTATTAATTTTAATTTCGCAGCTTTTTTATCAGTCAATTCTATCTGTTTTTGTGGAACAGGGAGAGTCTGCGGTGGCTTTTGAGACAGGGACGTCTTATTTTCGATTTATTGGTTTGTTCTTTTCTTTTCTGGGATTTAAGGCGATAACAGACGGAATTTTAAGAGGCGCAGGAGATATCAAAGTCTATATGATTGCGAATCTGATTAACTTGGCAATTCGTGTCGCAGTAGCGCAACTGTGCTCTCCTGTGTGGGGAATCCAATTGATATGGTATGCAGTTCCAATGGGGTGGATAGCAAATTATTTGATTTCCTATTGTTGGTATCGCACAGGAAATTGGAAAAAGAATAAATTAATATAAAGGAGAATGACATATGAAACAGAATAAATGTACAACAACTATGCCCTTAGATAAAACTAGAATCTGGATAGATTTTAATGAACTTTGTGCCCTTGCGAAAGCGGATGAAGCACCGATCTATTTATTTTCGCAAACAGATATTACAAATGATTCTGATGGAAATGATATTACAATATATGATGGTATGGAAGTATCTGTGTTTGATGATGACTATGATGCGTGCGATCTGCCAGATGCACTTTTGGCAGATGGAATTATTGTTAGAAATTTTTTGGACCAATATCCAAATGTAAAGTGGTTGATAAGATTGGTAAAACATAAAAAGAATTATAAAAGTGGCGATGAATATGTATATTGGATGTCCGATTTGTAGACACTTGAAATCTTTTTGTGCCTGATATTGCGAGAAGCTATATCAGATGTGGTATGACTCCCGCCTCT
>BLMC01000022.1 GCA_011959805.1 Lachnospiraceae bacterium
AGAGCGAGGGCATCGCTCAATTAGCTAATTTGATGATTTTGCGACACCCCCTTATTATTTATATTGGCAATCAAATGAACGATGTCCGCAAGTTGCTAAATGATACACAATTTAACTTATCATTTATTCCAACGAATCAATATATTTCATATAATTTACAACCATTAATGCAATTTTAAATGTCAGCGCATCATCAAATTTTCTAATGTCAAGTCCAGTAGACTGATGCAGCTTTTCTATTCGATACACAAGCGTATTTCTATGCACATAGAGTTGTCTGGATGTCTCTGACACATTAAGATTGTTGTCGAAGAATTTCTGTACTGTTGTCAAAATCTCATCATCTAAATCATCTGGAATATTATCTCCGAAAATCTCTCTCATAAAAATGCGACATAGATTAATTGGCAACTGATAGATTAAACGCCCTATCCCAAGTGTATTATAAGCGCTAATTGCCTTTTCCATATAAAATATCATACCTACATCGCGCGCCATCTTCGCTTCCTTATAGGATTTAGAAACCTCCTTCAGTTCAGCAACAATCGTACCATAGGATACTTTTGTAATTAACATGGCCTCTGAATTGAGCATATCCACAATCACTTGAGCAGTCTGCTCTACTTCATCATAGGCTTCTAACGAATGAACCTCCTTGATTAGAATAATATTTTTCTGTTCTACAGCAGTCAAATAGCATCCCGCTTGACCATCAAAAATATTTTTTAACATCTCCATTGAAATATTATCCTTATCATTTTGTGGCTCAATTAAATAAACCACCCGCGGCACTTCTGGAATAATATGGAGTTTCTTGGCACGATTATAGATATCGACCAACAGTAGATTATCAAGCAATAAATTCTGAAAAAAGTTATTCTTATCAAAATGTTCCTTATATGCAATCACCAGATTTTGAATCTGGCTCACAGCTACTTTTCCAATCATATATGCATCTGCGCCAGAACCCTTTGCAATCAGCACATAGAGTACGTCTCCGTCCTCGAGAATCTTCAGCATATGAAATCCACCTACAATCTGGCTGTCGGCTGGTGATGTGACAAAATTTTTTACCAGATCTTGTGATATATTTCTGCTGTCAAACGTTGCTGCAACTGTGATTCCTTCCATATCAATCACACATAGATCAATCTTGGTAATGGCTTTTAACTCGTCAATACTTGTCTGAATTATTTGATTTGAAATCATATGTGTTCCTCCCGAAAAATCTTATTGAATAATGAAACCCATGTGAATTGCTTCACATGGGTAACTTTTATCAGATATGATTACACAAACTAATTTGTAACAATCTTCTCTGTCTCTTTGTCAAATACGTGAATCTTCTCAATATCGATTGCAAACTTAACCTTATCACCTGGTCTTGCTGTTGTTCTAGGATCAACTCTTGCTGTAATCGGGAACTCTGCCAGATCTGCATATAAGAATACTTCTGCACCGAGGAGCTCGTATACACGGATTGTTGTCTCAAAAGTGCTCTCAGACTTTGCTTCTATCATCATCTGTGAGTCATAGATATCTTCTGGTCTAATACCAAATGTAACTGTCTTTCCGCTGTAACCACCCTCGATTAGCTTCTTTGACTTTGCTGGAGGAAGTGGAATAGAAAGTCCTGCTACCTTCAAGCTTGCTGTATCACCCTTTACATCTACTTTTGCATCGATAAAGTTCATCTGCGGTGATCCCATAAATCCTGCAACGAACAGATTTTGTGGCTTCTCATATAGATTCTGTGGAGTATCTACCTGCTGAACAATACCATCCTTCATAACTACGATACGTGTACCAAGAGTCATAGCCTCTGTCTGGTCATGTGTAACGTAGATAATCGTTGTGCCAAGTCTCTGATGCAACTTTGCAATCTCAATACGCATCTGTACACGGAGTTTTGCATCCAAGTTGGAAAGAGGCTCATCCATAAGGAATACCTTAGGATTACGTACAATTGCACGTCCCATAGCAACACGCTGTCTCTGACCACCAGACAACGCCTTTGGCTTTCTTTCAAGGAGTGCTGTCAAGTCAAGAATCTTTGCAGCTTCTTTAACCATTTTATCAATTTCATTCTTAGGAACTTTTCTTAATTTCAAACCAAATGCCATGTTGTCATATACTGACATATGTGGATACAAAGCATAGTTCTGGAATACCATCGCGATATCTCTGTCTTTAGGTTCAACATCATTAACAACTCTGTCACCAATCTTTAACTCGCCGGAAGAAATGTCTTCAAGACCAGCGATCATACGAAGTGTAGTAGATTTTCCACAACCTGAAGGTCCAACGAAAATGATGAACTCCTTGTCAGCGATCTCAAGATTAAAGTTCTTTACTGCCTCGAATCCATTTGAATATACTTTACAAACGTTTTTTAATGATAAACTTGCCATATTAAAATGCCTCCCGAAATAATGATTGTTTTGTTTCGTTGAAAGTATCTTGTATCCGTACACTCTTTCAACAAGTTATTTTTTACATGGTTTAAGTATAAAATAAAATTGCTTAAATTGCTATGCCATAAATAAACAAAGATTTTTTAACGCTTATGTTACAATTGCTTATCAAATATGTTGCAATCCAACTTTTCCCATATACCATAAGCAATTTGTCCAATTTTTTTACACAATTCTATACAAATTAGACAATCCCATTTTGCTTTTTTTATGCTACTCCTCTAAATTCCCATTATTTTCCGGCATTTCGACGAATTTTCCATTTCGATACTCTTTTTTAGGCTTTGCATTTTGTTCAACAATTCCCTGTTGTTCCCGTTCCATGCGGTCACTTTCGGCAAATATGCCATTGTCCTGTTCTGTATTCTTACCATTGATATCAACCAATGCATCCTCATATCTTTTGAACACACGCAGGAGCAAAAAAGACTTTAAGTAAATTACTGCCCCAAACGCTAACAGTATAAGAATCGGCAGACTCTGCGGTATAAAATAAAGAATGATTATAGGAACCGCATAAATAGCAATCAGCAAAACAGCTGTTGGAAAATGTGAAATCGCTATCAAAAATGCATTTTTAATTGTATTCTTGACTGGATTGACAAATCGCGCTTGAAGTGGAAACATAAACATAACTCCCAACAAAATAATAAAGGTAACTGCAAGCATAGCAATCCGAATCCACTGCGCAAACTCAATCCCAGAATATAATATAATCCGAAAATCCACTGTTAAAATTCCAAAAACCACAACAAGAATTAGCCATATCGCTGTCCCTTGCTTAAAGTTTTGTTTGAATGCTTTCCAAAATCCCCTCACAATGTAAGTCTCTTCGTTCTTTACCATCTTAAAACACATATAATATGAAGCGGAAAATGCAGCTCCAACCGTAAAAAATGGAATGCTGAAAATAAGAAATAATACATTTAGTATCATGATATCTGCAATCTTGTTCAGAAAATTCATTAACGGACTGTCCAACTTAAACATTTTATTAAAAATCTCCTCTCAGTCTTAGACAAGGCTGGTATAGACCTGCTTGTAATTTCGCAGAAGCTTCTGGTGTGTGACAAGAACCAAATCTGCCTTCTGTTTCGCCTTATCCATAATCTCGTCATAGTGTTTTAGGAATGTATCTGCCACAATCGCTTCATACTTCCCAGAAATAATACCATTGTTTAGATCATTGACAATCTCCTCTTTGGTATATGCCTCTCTGTAAGGTTTTGACTCCATAGAGTTCACTACTTGCTCTGAAATCTGTAAGATAGCTTCCTTATGGCCCATGCCGCTTGCCTTCAATCCCCTAGGGTACCCGTTTCCGTCAAATCGCTCATGATGCGCCGCCGCAATCTTAATAATCTCCTTCGACAATTTTCTCTCGAGTGTTTTTTCCATAATCTCTACGTGCGTTTTAATCAGATTCTTTTCTTCATCACTAAACGTTCGCGGCACATTCAACAGTTCCAGTGGAATCGCAAGCATCCCAATATCATGTAGCAAAGCTGCGTAATATACTTCGTTTTTGTCCAATTCACTTAGTTTTAATTTTCTGCCAAGTTCACGGCAGACATAAACGGTCGCTATTGTCTCTGACACAGCTTGCTCGTCCTTAAGTCCCGTACAATACATCAGCATTTTTAAATACTTCTCTTTCTCATCATCGGATAAGAGTACATAATCAAGACTTTCGCTGTAAGCTTCCCTGTATGTATGATCACTCAATTTTGTAAAAATATCATATTGTGCTACCGCATCATCTAGCAGCGAACAAACTTCTGGGTCATATTTGGTCCCCGCATACTTATGAATCATTTTGCAGTCAAACTTCTCCCCAAAAGAACGATGCCAAACATCTGCAATCTCCGCAACCTTTAGAACTTCCATTTCAAACCGGAAGCGATAATCCATATCCTTTGTTTTGCTGTAATCTGTGTGGTGATAAAGCACCATCTTGGACTGCTCATCCAGCGGCGAAAGATACTTTAGAAAAAGATAGCCATACACAGAATGCGGCAATGGATTTTTCGCCTCGAATGTAAGCTGCTTGCGCACGTCATCTGTCTTGTATGCCCCAATATCATGTAGAAGTGCAAGTACCATAAAATCCGCAATCTCATATTTTTCATAGGTTCCATAAGTTTCCAACAATTTGGCCATAATATAGCTCACACGCATACAATGATGTGCCATAGGCTTATTCATTAGTCTTAACGTCTCATAAATCAAATCTACCATATTTCTGCTTGTTATATATTCTACTGCCATTTTCTCCACCCCTTACTATCTTTACTTAAGAACTGTTTCAAATAACTTATTAATAATTCTTCACTACTTGATAAATTAATCTTCGCTGCATTGGCGTATATCGAATGCCATCTTTTGCTTGCTCTGTATTGGTATCCACAAATCCCATACGATGATAAAATCCAATCGCGTAGGGCGCTGCATTGACTGTAATACTTTCGTGCCCTTCTTCTGTCAATACATACCGACTTACATATTCAATTAGCCCTCTGCCAATTCCCATCTTATGGTATCTTCGATCTACAAAAAGCAATGATATATGTGTCTCGTCTCGCAAGCTGATCATACCAACCATCTGATTGTTGTGATACGCTCCAAAAAGTTGATATGCACCCATAACAAACATTCTATATAACACTGTGTCTGTGATAAAATCCTGAAAACTCTCGATACCCTCCGGCGTATAATCGCACGCTTCAAACTGCATGAAAGTTCTCCATGCAAGCGCCATCGCATCATCCCATTCATTGCGGTACGCTGGTCTTAAGGAAATCCTTATTGGCTTAATAATGCCTTTTTTTAATCTCCGCCCAACCTCCAATTTCCCAGTCACCTTCTTACTTCTATAAAATCATTTCATTTAGTATAGCACATTTTTAAGAAATTGTATATTTATTCTGAAAATATTCTTCCTTGAGACACTTCTTGGTTCGCTGCACTGAAGCCGTCGGCTCTGTTGACTATTTTCCTATGGGTGCTCGCATGCAACCGAGTAGAAAAGTTTCCTTCCCCCATTCCGCGCCAGTGTGCATAAAAAGAACACAGACCCCTTAACAAAGCCTGTGTTCTAAAAACGCTATTGACAAATAAAAAATTTTTCCAGCGCCTCAACTGCCTCACCTTCATCGGCTCCCTTTGCAGCGATAGTCACATTCATTCCCTCAGAAGGATTAAATGCGATAATTCCCATAATGCTTTTTGCATTGATCTTGTACTTATCGTACTCCAACAAAATCTCGCTCTTGTACTGACTAGCAATCTGTACAATCTCGGCCAGTGGATGATCATATCTTTTCTCAATTTCCTTTACTTTTACTTCTCTTTTTAACACACCAGTTCCCTCCGTTATATCAACCAATTTCACACAATTGTTTTTGCAGATAAAAAAGCAGGCAAAGCTCTTTCTTAGTATAATGAAATAAATTATTCATGTAAAAATTGCTTAAAATTTGTTCTGTACTATTGTCTATTTTTTTTCTGTAAAAGTCAATATTTTTTCACGAAAATTTTCTAAAAAGACCAAAAACCGTCTTTTTCACGAAAAACAAGCCTATTTTAAGTATTTCATTAGTATTTTCTGCAATACATCTATATCGATTGGTTTGGTCATAAAGTCATCAAAACCTTTCTTAATGTATTCTTCCCGCGCACCTGTAATCGCATTTGCTGTCAGAACAACAATTGGCGTTCCATGACTGACGCTTTCTTGGTTTTGATGCAAATACTGCATCAAATCTGTACCAGTCATTTCTGGCATCATGTCATCTGTCAAAATTAAATCATATTTCTCCTGATCCAAATGTTTGGCCGCTGCTGGTCCACCATCTGCACGGCTCACCTCTATATCCAGCATCTCAAGGATTGATGCGATAACTTCAAGATTCATCTCATTGTCATCTACCACAAAAACTTTTTTTCCGGGAAAACTCATTGTCTCAAGGCTTTCTGTCTCCTCATACTGCGTCTGAAATTGATTCTTATAGTCGCCAATTGGAGCATTCGAGATAACGCGCTGAGGGATTATTACACAAAAACTAGACCCCTTTCCATATTCACTCTCGACATTCATCTTACCGTTCATCAATGATATCAGTCGAGAAGTGATGCTTAGACCTAACCCTGTTCCCTCCACACTCCTGTTTTTTAGCAGGTCAAGCCGTTCAAATTCCACAAAAAGTTTTGGAATCTCTTCCTTACGAATTCCTACACCACTGTCAGATACTCGAATATCCAACAAAATATTATCCTCGTCAAGATAGTGCGATACATCCTGTTTTCTTACACAAAGTTCAATCCATCCTTTTTCCGTGTACTTAATCGCGTTTGTCATCAGATTGAGAATAATTTGTTTAATGCGCACCTCATCTCCATAGAGCAATTCTGGAAGTGTGCGGTCGATGTCAAGACGTAGCTCTAACCCAGCCTTTATCACTCTGTCCTTAATCATTGCAACAACATCATTGAGCACTGAAGAAATTCTATAGTCCGATGTTATAATATCCATTTTTCCGGTTTCTATCTTGGAAAAATCAAGAATATCGTTGATTAATGCCAACAGTGTCCTTCCAGCGCTCTGTATATCTGTAGCGTGTTTGCGGATACTATTGTTATCTGTCTCATGTAAAATTAGCTCATTCGAACCAAGAATTGCATTGAGCGGCGTGCGTATTTCATGGGACATATGTGACAGAAAACGGCTTTTCTGCTCATTCGCTTCCTCCGCTGCAATCTTTTGGCGTTCCATAATAACATGGTCTGCCTCCTTCCGCATTTGGTTTACCTCATTGCGGCTACGCACAACCCAGACCAACATACATACACCGAAAACAAACACACCATAGCCAAAAGCCACAGAACATGGGTAGACAGTATTGTTCCAATAACAATAAATACTTGCAATTGCACTGATAATCGCTGCGCCATAACCAATAAACACCTCAGCAGGAGGCATTAATTTCTCCTGGAGAAAACTTAAAATACACGTCCCAATATCCAGCGCAATCAAAATGTGTACTATCAAATAAAATCTTGACATACTATACGCAAAAAGAATAAAACTGATTGTACTCACTGCCACAATCAAAAAATTAAGCACTGCAATCACATCATATCGTTTTTGTCCCGGAAAAAATGCACTCTGCGTAAACAAGGTAAAGGGAATCGGCAACATAATCAGTGATAGGCTGTTGAGCCAACTCACAATCGAAGTCCGTTCAATAAAGATTTCCATACACCCACAATCTGTTCCAAGGTAGATGACAGAAAGTATCAGAAAACATATTAACCATTTCAGGGAATGAATATCGCGCACCTTGTCAATCAAAATTGCGGATCGACTTGCAATCAAGCTTAATAAAATGACTACTCCCACTGATACGCACAACCCAAGGCTAAGATAAGATTTTTCGAGAATATATCTGTTCAACGCATACCTGTCACCAATTGCCAAAAACTGTATTGTGGCATAATCCTCATCTGACATATTTTCCAATAAAACTGTGATGACATCTCCCTCATGAAGGCCATTTGCTTGTATGTGATGAAGCATGTACATCCTTCTGCCATGAGAACGATATTCTTGCCTGTAAGAATGTTGATACCATACTGTTCCATTCACATATACAGTAGCGTCAAGCGCTCTTGCTCGAAAACAAAGGTACTCTTCTGAAGACGGTGTAAATGTAAGTATTTTTGATAAAGATACACATCCATTCTCTACCTGAACTTGCAAGTAATGTTGATTGTGCGATTGCACCTTTTGAGAATTGTCAGTATAGTACCATTCATCACCAAACCACACATTGTTTTTGCCAATATTTTTAAAGTGACGCTGAACCGGCGAATTTACAAAGATTATCACTGTGACAATGAACACAATGATTAGAACGATACTGTAAAACATCTTCACAATAAAACCGACATCCATCTCTCTGATTCGTTTCCACATACGTTCCTTCCCCTCTCTCCTCTGGCTTCAACTGCTCTTGTTTTTGTCCTCTATCAATGTCCATAGATAACCAATCCCATATACTGTTTTAATATAATTTTGTGCATCCAATTTGTTGCAGAGCATATGTACTGTTTCCGCCAACATTATCTCATCTATAAAAATTCTGCATTCTAAGCGCAATTTTTCAACAAGTGCTTTTTTTTTCAGCACAATCCCTTTGTTTTCTACCAGATTGCGCAGCAGACATTGTTCCAGTTGATTGAGTCGTACTAGCTTCCCTGCAGCATAATACTCTTCCACATCAAAATTAAACTGATAGTCATCAATTACAACAAGGTGTTCCCCTATTATGCTTGTCTTAGAACCTGCACCAATCGCTTCAAACCTGCTGATTGCTCGATATCCGGTTCCCTTTTTCCTACGTTTAAACTGCGTCCAAACTTTCGCTTTAAGCACCGCTGTATTAAATGGTTTTGTAATATAGTCTGCTATTCCCAGCTCCTTAAACTTTTGCGCATCCGAACATTCTCCGCTGGACACCACCAAAATAATGGCAAAATCCTTAGAGTCATAAACGCCAGTTCTAAGTTCATCAATCAAATCATATCCATCTCCATCTGGCAACTTTGTATCGATAATAATAAGCTGGAATGTTTCTCTTTCCAGCAAGGAAACAGCCGATTCATAACTACTGCAACTATATGTATGGATTTCAGCATCGACCATTGACCATTCAATCCGCTCCGCCAAGTTAAAATCTGGCTCAATTATTAATATATTGTTTATATTGCTATCGTTATCTTTTCTATCCACAGCTACATCTATCCTTTTTACAGACACTATTTATAGACAGTCCCCGAATAAACTTTCAGAGGACTGTCTGTATTGGGCGAATCCAGTGTGCACTTTCTATTTCGTAAAATTTTGTACCTTCCTATCAAATTATAGTCCTTATCTACTATATTATCAATACATTCTTTTGAAAAGTTATTAGCTGCGTTACAATTCACACCAAAACTACTTAAAAACCAATTAAATCTGATGTAGGAACAAAATAGCTCAACTGCTAATTATAACCTTGTAGGTGAGACGCAAAACATACTGTTGACAGTAAATGTTCCTTTATCCTGTAAGTATCCCTGCAAGGACAACACTTGCCACAAGTCCAGAAGCAGTAGATAGTAATGCCCCTGAAAGTGTCCATTTGGTCTTTGTAATTTTTGCTGCCATAAAATATACTGACATGGTATAAAACACTGTCTCTGTACTCGCCAGTGCAAGCGAAGTAGCAAGTCCCGCAAAGGAATCTGTACCATATTCCTTAAAAATATCAAGCGCAAGCCCTGTCGCTGCAGATGCAGAAAAAAGCTTCACCACAAAAAGCGATACCAGCTCGTTGGGAAAATCATTCGCAAACAAAACAACAACACGGCCAATCATGTTGCCTGCAAATTCCAGAAATCCCGATGCCCGTAGCACTCCTACTGCAATCATAAGACCAACGAGCGTGGGAACAATATTGATTACAGTGCGCATTCCATCCTTGGCTCCTTTTGTAAAGCTGGCATAAATGTCCTTTTTTTGTGACAATCCCATCGCAACAATATAAAAAATCAGCGCTGGTATCAACATATTTGATATCCGAGTCATGATGAAAGCTCCCGAGATAAAAATCTATATTGTACTAATCTATATTCTTCTGCACTCTAAAATATAACCAACTCTCTTTTCGTTTGATTTTAAAAAACAGTTTGATTTGGTACTTATGTACTATTTCTATGAATACCTTTTCGGTTTATATTATGTTTTGCCGATATGGTTTCTTACCTTCGAGCATATTACTAAGGAGAACCCAACAATGATTAATTTCGCTTTTTGCTATGAGCAGGATGAAGTGTTAGAATTTGTTAGAGATGAGATATTAAACTGTTTTCGTTATCGAGAAATACAAATTGCCGTAATGTGCTACCATAATGCATATGAATTGCAACGTTGCATCTGTCGTAATTGCCCTGATATTGTTTTCTATGACAGAAAAGAGGATGGCGGATTGATGCACAGCGTTCTTATGCAAGCCAAACAACAAAACAAAGAACTTATTTCGATTGTGACGCAAAATAAAGACTACACTCCTCCTCCAGAAGATTACTTGTTAGAACCTATCTATATTATGCCAGACAAAAGTCGCCGCCACCTCTGGGCATACGCCTCTCTTGCCTACGAGACAACTCTTGATGATGGCGATTCTTTTTCCTATTATGTCAGACCCGACTATATCCATACTCCAGTAAAAGAAATTCGATATTTTGCCTCCGAAGGAAGACGCACTCATATTGTCTCTTCTGACTATCGCGATACATTCTACCAAAAACTTGACATGGTCGAAAAACGAATTCGTCTAAAAAACTGCCAGTTTATGCGCATTCATAAATCCTATCTTGTCAATGCCCGCTACATTGACGGCTATAGTCGAGACTATGTACTACTTACCACAGGAGAGCGGCTGCGCATCAGTAAATACGAATACTACAAAACCCTAAATAAACAACTGCAAGGTTCTAAGCGCAGACACGTAATACCATTTAGTATTTGAACGTTGTAGTAAATACTATTTTTAAGAATTAATACGGAGAAGGAAGAATGTCTGGTCAAACATTCTTCCCTGGTGGTTAGAATGGAATCTCATGGGAGGAATGTATTGCTACCTCCTCCGCGCTGTTCCGCTCTTATTATAACACGTCTTATGTCAAAAACTGATTCCCCAATTCTTCGCAAAAATGGACGATTCTTCGCAGATAAACAAAACCGCCCCATTCTTTATATCTATAAAACCTTGTCAAACACTTTCATTTTTGTCTTACAATTTTCGGAATACCATTTCCTGTTATCAATGCAGCTTTTGCGAGTTTATCTGCCTCTTCATTATATTTATCCCCTGTGTGCGCAGCAATTTTCTGAAATGTAATTTGTATCTGTGTGCTACTCTTTCTCATAAATTCAGCATACTTTTGCGTTAGGTTATTGTTCGTTTTCCAGCCGCCTGTCGCCCACATCTCAATCCCCATATAATCATAACAGATTTTTACTGCCGGATATCCATTAACTTGGCACCATTTCACTGCAAACATTGCTCCTAACATCTCTCCTGTGACATTGCGCAATTCCAACGATTCTGGATTATCGCCATTGCCAGATTCCCGAATGATATCTCCATCTGGTGTGAGCAAAACGCAACCAAATGAATACTTTCCAAGCTCTTTGTGAAAGCTTCCATCAACATAAGCTACCACCTGATTAGTATTCTTTTCCTCTACCGCTGGGTCAATCGTACTCTGTAGCGCATTTGTTGTCCCTGCTAGATATGCCTGTGCCTCCTCCTTTGAAAAAAAACTTTTATATTGTGCCCCTGAAAAACCATCAACCGAGGCTTTACAAGCCTCCCATGTCTTAAAAACACCAGTTTTTTTTCCTTTTTTGACAGCATAAATTTTTTTCTTTGCCATACTTATTCCTGCCTTATTCTCTCACCTATTTTACGGATATCTCTTAACCACATATATCATTAAATTCTATATTGATAGCTCTTTCTCATACGGCAGAATTTGGGCAAGATAACCCTTCTGACACAGCATCTCCTCAATCTCATCTAACACTGTCTCACTTTCTGCACTGACCGTATGAAAATGATAACCTGATGTCACATTTAAAAGTGGCGTCGACTTTCCCGAACGAATATTCTCAATAAAAGCACGCACATCTCTTCGACTTTTAATATTTAGCGCTGCCTGCACCTTTCCATATGCCCTATGGTTCACCATCACATCTAAAACTTTCCCGCCAAGGTCTACAATTGTGTTTAATTCCTCCTCCACTTGCGCATCTGTATGACAAACCTTAAAAATACGAATACATCTGTTTTGTTCTGTGTGCTCAAGATAATATCCTTTTGTCGTGGATCGGATTGGATAACCTTCTGTGCGCAAAAGCGCGATATCCTGCACAACGACCTGACGGCTTACCCCAGTCTCTCTACCCAATGCACTGCCTGAAATTGGCTCCTGTGCCTGTTGCATCTTTGTTAAAAATAACTTTCTGCGCGCATCCCCAGTCAATTCCTTCTCCATAACCTGATTCACAAATCCCCTTTCAATCTTGGCGTCATCTTGTATTAGTCTACATCAATCACACGCAAATGTTTCAGACTAATATCAAGGATTGGCGCCGAATGTGTAAGTGCTCCACTTGACACATAATCAACCCCCAACGCTGTGATTTTTTGAATATTCTCCTTAGTCACATTGCCAGAACATTCCGTCTTTGCCCGGCCATCTATAAGCACAATCGCCTCTGCCATCTGTTTTGGTGTCATATTGTCAAGCATAATAATATCTGCACCTGCTTCTACTGCTTCTCGCACCATATTAAGATTCTCTACTTCCACTTCAATCTTTCTTACAAATGGAGCATACGCCCTTGCAGCCTCCACTGCCTTGCGCACACCGCCCGCCGCATCAATATGATTATCCTTTAGCAAGATACCATCAGAAAGATTATATCTGTGGTTTCCTCCTCCACCAACGCGCACTGCATATTTCTCAAAAACACGCATGCCTGGCGTCGTCTTTCTAGTGTCCAACAGTCTTGTTTTTGTTCCTTCTAAAAGCTGCACTATCTGATTGGTATAGGTGGCAATACCACTTAAACGCTGCAAATAATTCAATGCGGTGCGCTCGCCAGAAAGCAACACACGAATATCCCCCGTAACCACCGCAAGTACCGCACTTTTTTGCACTGCGTCACCGTCTTTTACATTATAAACCACCTTTGTATCTTTGTCCAGCAGTGTAAACACCCGCTCAAAAACCGCAAGTCCGGCAATAATACCATCCGCTTTGCAAATCAACTCCACCGAACCTTTTTTATAATGAGGCATAACAGCATTGGTTGACACATCCTCACAATTAATGTCTTCCTCCAAAGCCATTTTTATATATTTATCAGCGACAATCTGCATTGTAATTGGATTCATCTCAATTCCTACCTTTCTTTCCCTATTTTTTGTGCTGCGCGCTTTGCAAATACAAGACTTTCCAAGAGACTATTGCTGGCAAGTCTATTTTTCCCATGAACACCGTTGCAACTTGTCTCTCCTACTGCATATAAATGTTTCATTGTAGTCTGCGAATCACTGTCCACATGTATCCCTCCCATAAAATAATGCTGTGCTGGCACAATTGGCACAGACTCTTTTAGCAAGTCATATCCTTCCTGTAAACAATAATTGTAAATATTAGGAAAATGTCCTCTAATAATTGGTTCTGGTACTTTTTCAAAGGAAAGATACTCATAATCAACTCCTTCCTTTTCCATCTCTTTTAAAATTGCCTCTGTCACTACATCTCGCGGAAGAAGTTCATCCACAAAACGCTCCCCTTTGTGATTATGTATTACAGCACCTTCTCCCCGCGCAGATTCTGAAATCAAAAAGCTTCTTCCCTGTTTTTTGCTATAGAGGCAAGTTGGATGAATCTGCACATAATCCATATGTTCAAGCGCTACTCCATGCTCCCTTGCAATACGACATGCGTCCCCCGTCAACAGCGGAAAATTTGTAGAATGTTGATAAAGTCCTCCTATTCCTCCCGTTGCCACCACTGTATTTAGCGCATAAATCTGTAACAATTCTCCATTCTTATCTTTTGCTTTCATCCCAATACAATTATCGTCTTTTTCAATGAGGTCAGTCATTGTTGTGTACTCCATAATCCTAACATTCGCAAGGTTACGCACATGCTTTAGCAATGTAGTGGTTATCTCCTCACCTGTAATATCTTTGTGAAAACAAATGCGAGGCTGCGAATGTGCTCCCTCTCTCGTATAGGCTAAGCTTCCATCTGCATTTTTCTCAAATCGTACTCCCAATGTCAATAAGTGCTCAATAACCGCACGACTGGAATCAATCATAATGGCTACACTTTCCTTGCGATTCTCGTAATGCCCCGCACGCATTGTATCCTCAAAATACGCCTCATAATCGCTCTCGTCGCGCAACACACAGATTCCGCCCTGCGCCAACATGGAATCGCAACTTGCAACATCCTCTTTTGACAGCATCAGTATCTTTTTTTCTCGTGGCAATGATAGTGCTGTATAAAGCCCGGCAATACCACATCCGGCAATGACTACATCACAATACAGTTTTCTTGTCATTTTTGTTATCCATATCCTTTCCATGTCCTTTCTTTTTTAGAGTTTGCAAATATCTATTCTCTGTAAAACATGTATTAATTCCGTCGATGCCCCCCTATTTATCTACTTGTGTTGGATATTTGTCAACTTTAGTAGTAATCCTTCTCTCAATACCAAAATTCGCAATATATGATTTTTTGTTATTTGGCAAGTTCCAACATTCGTTCTAAAGTCCGGCTTGCAGCTTTATTAATCGAATTGTCTTGCATAGATATTTCATTTCTCCCGGTTTTAAGCACCTCGATTACATTCTCCAGTGTTATTTGTTTCATACCACTGCAGATAGGTTTGGGATTTGGAAAATAAAATCTTGCATCTGGTCTTGCCTGTTGTAGTGTATAATAAACTCCCAACTCTGTACCTATGATAAATTCTAATGTTGGACTTTTTTCGACGTAAGACAAAATCTCACTTGTCGAGCCAACATAATCTGCAAGTTCTAACACTGCACTGTTACACTCTGGATGAACTAATACTTTTGCTTCTGGATGTTGCAACTTTAACGCTTGGATTTCCTCCGCGCGCATATTCTCATGAATTGGACAAAATCCTTTCTGAAAAATAATATTTTTTTCTGGAACCTTCATTGCTATAAAATGTGCAAGATTTTTATCTGGAATAAATAAAATATTTTTGTTTGGCAAATTTCTTATAATAGAAATTGCATTTGCAGAAGTTACACTGACATCAGACCATGATTTAATCTGAGCTGTCGAATTGATATAACACACAACCGCCAAGTCTTTGTACTGTTCTCTTACCTTCTCTAGCGCCAGCTTGTCCACCATATGTGCCATTGGACAGTCCGCTTCAATATTGGGCATCAGTACAGTCTTCGACGGATTTAACAGTTTTGTACTCTCTCCCATAAAAGAAACGCCACAGAGCACAATAGTCTTATGAGGCAATGTAGTCGCTTTTTTGCTTAGAAAATAAGAATCCCCTGTGTAATCTGCAATCTCTTGTATCTCTGGTCGGACATAGTAATGTGCCAAAATCACTGCATCTTTCTCTTTTTTCAGATTTTGTATTTCTTCTTGCTTTGTCATATTGAGCCTCTCTTTCTCCCTATTCTGCAATCTAAAATAGTTCTCAAGCAGTATATCATATATCTTTACAGATGACAAGACATATGAAATGACAAAACAAATCTTATTGACTTCAATCCGACAGGCTGATAGAATAATATCAGTTTTATGAAAAAATAACTGTAAAAGGGAGGATATTATCTATGCAATACAAAACAAGTGGAACCTGCTCTAAAATGATCGATTTTGAAGTCGAGGACAATATTATAAAATCTGTGGTGTTTACAGGCGGCTGCAATGGCAATCTAAAAGGAATTTCAGCCTTAGTTGCTGGAATGTCAGTTGATGATGCCATTTCCAAGCTCAAAGGTATCCGATGCGGATTTAAGACCACTTCCTGTCCAGACCAACTAGCAAATGCGCTGGAACAATACAAGGCTGAAAGAGCAAAATAAAAAATCGGAGGCTGGAAATTATGAAACGCATTGTCTTTACTGGCGGTGGTTCCGCCGGACATGTGACGCCAAACATCGCGCTTTTTCCTAAACTGAAGAGCCTAGGTTATGATATCCATTATATTGGCTCCTACGATGGCATTGAAAAAAAGCTTATCGAAGATTATCGCATCCCCTATTATGGAATTTCTACAGGAAAACTCCGAAGATACTTTGATATTAAAAACTTTAGCGACCCTTTCCGCGTAATTAAGGGTTTTGTCGAAGCAAGAAAAATCTTAAAAACTCTAAAGCCAGATATTGTATTTAGCAAGGGAGGTTTTGTGAGCGTTCCTGTTGTTCGCGCGGCCGCTATGTTGAAAATCCCTTGTATTATCCATGAATCTGATATGACTCCTGGCCTTGCCAACAGTCTTTGTATTCCTGTTGCTCAAAAAGTCTGTTGTAATTTTCCAGAGACTTTACAAAATCTTCCCGCTGAAAAAGCGGTGCTCACCGGTTCTCCTATACGGAATGAACTTACAAAAGGCAACAAGGAAAAAGGTTTAAAAATGTGCGGTTTTAGTATAGCAAAACCTGTGATTATGGTTATTGGAGGAAGTCTTGGCGCTGCCGGTGTCAACAAATTAGTACGTGAGGCACTGCCCACTTTGCTTGAGGATTTTCAGATTGTACACATCTGTGGAAAAGAAAAAATTGATAATCTGCTTTTGAAAACGACAGGCTACAAACAGTTTGAATTTGTAAAAGATGACTTAAAAGATTTATTTGCAATGGCGGATATTGTAATTTCACGTGCTGGCGCCAATGCAATCTGCGAACTTTTGGCCTTAAGAAAACCCAACCTTCTAATTCCGCTACCTGCCCACGCAAGCCGCGGGGATCAAATCTTAAACGCAAAAAGTTTTGAAGCCCAAGGATTTTCAATAGTTGCAGACGAAGACTATCTTACTGCTGTAACTTTGGCAGAAAAAGTACATGAACTGTATTTTACAAGGCAATCCTATATTGATGCTATGCAAAACAGCAAAATAAAAGACTCCATCGACACAATTACAACACTGATTGAAGAGACTGTAAGTCGGAAAAATTAATGGTACGGACAAATATTAAAAATCTTAAAATATGTAATCAGCTTTAACTTTTTAGCAAGAAGTCTCCCACCTCTAAGGTGGTGAGATGAATTGCACCTCGCTTAATTTTTTTAATCTTTGTTATGGGGACAATGATATAGGAACGCTCGTTGATCCTAAATATATTGATATTCTTGAATGAGAGGCCTCACTTTTTAAATAGTGGGGCATGTCACTTTTCAAATGGAGAAAGTAAATGAAACTTTATGCTTTGTACTTTAGTCCTACTGGCGGAACAAAAAAGTTTTAGATATTATCTGTTCTGCATGAAATTGCCAAAAGGAATAATAAAACGAATTGAAATACTTATAAAAGCCAGAAAATCCATTATTTATGTGGATTTCTGGCTCTTTATTTACTATTTTAAATCACCAACACTTAGTTTGAATTAATTGTTTTAACAAGGATATCTCTTTATTAATTAATGAGGACACTTATCGAATGTTTGTGTGGAAATATGATCGCCAAAAACTAAATCTCCACATTTACTACATCTTTTGCCAGAATAGTATTCTACTCTACAGTGACCATCTGAGTATGTATAATGTAAAGCATGTGTTCCATTTACATAATCATGAGTACAAGTGCTATGAGGCTGAATTTCATTATCATAATAAACATTGCCATTTTCATCTACAAAAATTTGATTTTTTTCAGCAGTAATATATGTTTCTATCTTATGAACATCACAATTTTCTTGTTCATGTATCGACACAGTGGTCTTATTCTCTATAAAAATTGTCTGTACTTTATTTGCATCATAATTTGTATTAAAATGTTCCACATCAACTGGTTGATAAGCAGCTGCTGTTAGGGAAGATGCAAAAACTCCTGCTACAATGAGAAATGTTCCTGCTACTTTGCTCAATAATCCAAATGTTTTTCTACTTTTTTTCATATTTTTTATTCTCTCTTTCAGTTCTTTTTCTCCTGTATTCTTCCCTAAACCCATAAATGGGACTTTATTTGCATATTTTCCCGCTGCAAAATCTACGACCATGTTCGCATAATCCTTCATCTGCTGCGTATTCTTTTCCAATAAAACTGTCTCATCACAGTACATTTCAGCAATGATGTTCCATCGTTTCCATAGAAAATAAACCAAAGGATTATAAAAATTCAATATAACCACGGCTAACAATAACATTTTGACAAGATTATCTTTAACCTTAATATGCGTCAGTTCGTGGTTCAATACATCTTTGAGTCTATCCTCTCTAAATTTGACATCTGGCAAAACAATTTTTCCAAACAGCAATCCTGTCGCAACAGGTACATCCAATTCACTACAACGATATACTTTCACTCCCGCAAAACCATCAAGTAAGTTTACGAAATCTGTCTCCTCTGTGCTTATGGTAGAACAATCCCATATCATTCTCTGTGTTTTTCTGTAATTTATAATCACACAGACCATTAGACAGATGCTAATCAAGCCAAAAATAATAGCAAGAACATAGATCAGCTCATTATAGATATAGATTCCATTTCTATATATGTGAATTGAATAACTGCTATTGTTAATCTGTCCGCCGTTACTTTGCAGAAATTTCCATGCTCTAAGCAATTTTCTCACCCATGCACCATAATCCATACAAAAATACGGAAATGGAATAAGAAATAACACAATTGTTATAGTGAGATAAATTTTATGCCAAACTATTGGTAGATGCTGTTTTGTGTACAAATACGACAGCATGTAGATTATAACTGCAACACTTCCCGCGAACCCCATTGTATGAAACAGATTCATTTCTGTCCCTCCTTTGTCCAATGTAGACTCTCGAAATCTTCTTTGCACTTTGCTATTTCTCATTCTATCCACATATCTAAGAAATCTTCTTGCAAAAAGTACAAAGAGACTCCGAGAACCTATCTCTAGCACGCTTAAAACATGTTTTAGAACAAGTCAATCGTGCACTTATGAGTGTTCTCGGAACCCCTTATCTGTATTACAATACTTACTCTGTCGTCTCCTCTATCATTGCTCTAAGATTATTTGCAACTGTGTCACTGATACTTCTTCCTCCAGTAAGCGCTGACAAAAATCGAATTACAGATCCATCATACAATTCATCGAGCAAATATCTTGTTCGTACTTTCTCATACTCTGGAATTGTAAGTGCTGCGTAGTACACTTTTTTGCGCCCACGCATTTCTGTCCGAATCAACCCTTTGTCAATCAATCGTCTTAAAAAAGTATTGACAGTCTGTTTCGCCCACACTTTCTCTGTGTTGCTACTCAGATACGCCATAAATTCGGAAAACATTTTTCCTGTTCCCTCTTCCCATAAATAATCCATGATCAGCGCTTCTGAGCGTGACATTCCAGTATCTGTTATCTTTGACATAATTCCTACTCCTCTCATACCTATGCATTTTTAGTTGCTTCCTATCAGTTATATTTTACTATCATTCCGTCATACTTGTAAAGCTTTTTTGATAAATTTTATAATTTTTCGACAAATAATGTTATTGTTCATTTTATTGTAATAACAATAAAAATCCATACAAAATTTGCAATACCAACAAAGTTTATTATACAAATGTCTTTTTACTTGCAGCCTATAGGTTTTCTCTCAAAATTTAGAAATAAACGCTAAATCCTGTGCGAACATTAATCAAATGATTCCTTAACTTGGTCTAATTCTTCTGAAGTCATACCACAAGGTTTCATAGTCAATGTTTGACCATCATTCTTGTAACGTGGAATCAGATGTATATGAAAATGAATTACTGTTTGTCCGGCAACTTCATTATTGTTCTGAATCACGTTAAAACCGTCACATCCAAATTTTTCTGTCATTTTAACTGCCATATCACGGGCTAACACAAGCGCTCTGGAAGCTGTATTGTCATCAATCTCATATAAATTTCTAAAATGTTCCTTAGAAACAATAAGCGCATGCCCTCTCGTCACAGGATTTAAATCGAGTATCACTCGAAAATTCTCATCTTCATACAAAGTCCTTGAGGGTATCATACCATTTGCTATTTTACAAAATATACAGTTTTCGTCTTTCATTTTATCTCCTCCATTCTAATAAAGTGATACGATTACTTAAATACAAACAACAAATCCAATGTCCGCAGCACCTTAAAGTCACCCTTCATTTTCATATCACCCGACATAAACGCTTTCTGGAAAGTCATACGTCCCTGCACAATCTCAGTTATTATATCGGAAGACACTTGCATTTCCACATCGAAACTTTCTGTCTCCCCATAAAAACATTCCAACTCTGTATGATTTACCTGAACAATCAGGGGCAATCGCACTTCGGGTATATTAAACCGATACACTGCGCGAAAGCCTGCCTGTGGATAAAAGTGCGCCTTAAATTCCTGCAAAAACAAATTGCTGTTTGGCTCCTTTACATTCATCAAGTCTTTAAACATACTGGCAAGTTCTTGTATATCCTCCTTCTGCTTTTGCACATACAAATCATCACTGGCAAGCTCAGATAACTGTTCTGCTTCCTGCGGAGTTAGATTTAGGCTTTGTGTAAAAGTAATCTTCTGTTTCACCGCTTGATTGCTGTTTGGAAATATTGGCATCTTTTGATTAATAAAACGATACATATCCTCTGTGCGCTTGTCAATCACTCTTGCATATCCTGCATTTTGTTCTAACTCTGACACATCTGCAATATATCCACAAATCCCCATAATTGGACGACCACCAAGAATCTCCCACGCTTCTGTAAGACTCTTTACCGCATCATGCTCTCCGTAAGTCGTGGCCATAACCACTGGACACATATAGATTCCCGCAATTTTTTCCTTGTCGCCATATAGCCAACAAGCATCTAAAAACTGTTGCATATAGCCGCCTACTCCGTACCATTCCACTGTTGTTGCAAGAATAATACCATCTGCATCTTTCAAGGTTTGCGGCAGTGTGACAATATTATTTTTTAACTCGTACAAATCATAGCGCTCCACACTGACATTCAGCTCGCGCAGTACCTCCTGTATTTTATTTAGCACATATAATGTTGGGTCTCCAATCAACCCCCTACCCCCGTAATAAATATTAATCTTCACTTTAACCTCCTCGTTCATTCCAATCGGTTGGCACTTCTAATATTCCACTATTTTATAGAAACTATAAACCACACTCTCTATGGGTCGATTCAAAAGACTTCTTTACTTATCCTATGACCCTATATCGTCTTAGAGACATGTTTTCTTTGCACAGAGCTACTTATTAATTAGTGTCTGATTCTAAATATTTCTATAACGTACATCACTGCCATAATCAACAGACCACAGGCCAATCCTCCTATATGCGCTGCATTGTCGACTTGTGCTGCCCTCGCACCAGAATAAATCATATAGACAATCGCAAAAATCATTCTGCCCACCGAAACACTTTCATACACATTTGAAATTTGCTTGTCATTCTTGTCCAAGACATCTGGCCGAGATACTCTATTTCCTATCCCAAGTGCATTATTATGTGTTCGACGCATTCTATCGCGCGCAACTACAAGAATAAACAGTGCTCCAATTAACCCAAATATCGCTCCGCTAGCACCGACCGCATCATAAATATTTCCTGTCAGAACCGCATAAGCTATGGAAAATGCCCCCGCACCAAAGCCAGATAACAAATACAAAACCACAAATCGACTATGTCCTATCGCCTGCTCCACCATCTGCCCTAAACCAACCAAAAAAATCATGTTGCTGACAATATGTTCTACATCTGCATGCAGAAACATTGACGTCACAAACCGATAATATTGTTTTTCGTCAAGAACTTTTTGTGCGTTCATACTACCAATATTATACACTACTTCATCCATTTGTGTACACAAAATATAGCCGATAATATTCAGTCCCAGAATTACTAGAGTCACACAGTAATCCTGCCAATTTACTGTCCTCTCCTGCCCCATCACACACACCTTTCTTTATTTACTACTATCAGTCTAGCACCATACAAGGTCTTCGTCAACCAATAGAAAAAATCGAGCAATCAACTTTGACGTAAAAGTTAACTACTCGATAAAAATTTAAAAATTCATCATCAAATATCTATATGCCTTGTATGCATTAATAATACCACCTGATTTCGTAGATTTTTCCAGTCCTTTTACTAAGGTGACATTCTCACTGCTTGTGACAATTTTTTTCAAATCCTTTGGTTTTAAGTCTTGTTTTGTCTCTAACAGTAGGCTGCATACTCCCGTAACAAATGGCGCTGCTACTGACGTGCCGTTTGATTTTATAAAGCTGTCTTTACCATATAAACCAACAATATTCTCTCCCGGTGCAGCAACATCAACACACTTTCCATAGTTTGAAGTTGTATATATTTTGCCTTCTCTATCTACAGCTGCAACCACAATACTATTCTCCAATTCATAACATGCTGGATACATCCTCTCGTACTCAAAATTACATGAATTATTGCCAGCAGCAACAACAAACAAAATATTTTTTGCCTCTTCCATAATTTTTTTCTCTTTTTGTGAAAATACAGCACCACAAAAACTACAATTAATTATTTTAATTTTGTGTTTAATCGCATAGTGTACTGCCATTACAAAAGCATCTGATACTTTATATGACTTTTCACTTTTTCCAAAGATTTTAAGCGAAATTACATTTGGATTTTCTGTTACTCCACATATTCCAACATTATTATCAGGTTGTGCCGCTACAATACCAGCTGTATGTGTTCCATGTTCGCTTTCAATATTTTCTGTATCATCTTTTATATTTTTAACAAAGTTGTATGCGAGGTCGGAATAAATAAATCCTTTTAAATTACAATGATTATAGTTTATACCAGTATCAGCAATTCCAATTTTAACATTTGACTTCCTTATATATTTCCATAATGGCAAAATATTGATATCATATCCATTGTTTTTGTTTAATAGTCCCCACTGATATTTAAACAATGAATTTGTGGGTTCTAAAATAGGTTCTATTCTTAACGATAATATCGTTTGCCTGCTTTGCGTTCCATTTATATGGATACAAACACAATATACTTGCTGGTATAATAATGTTTTTGCAATAAACAACATATGTTTGTTATTATTATAGCTGCTTTGATAAATCTCCTCGTTTCTTCCATATTCAAATAGCGCTTCCATTTGCTCCATACCACAACAAACTAGTTCATAACTCCCTGTTCTTTGTGGAGAAAATAATATTTCCAGACTGTTATTTTCTACTTCCTTAAAATAATATGTTTGTCCTATATTCACAGTCATACTATTACCCCCCCCAATTACAAATTGCAGCGATTATTTTCCCTCTCAAATTTTTTTACACCCAATATATAAACAATCATTCCAATAAAAATGCTTATCACTCTCCCGATCCATAAAGCATAGCCAAATGTAACATAATAGCCTTGCTCTTGTATTCCTACGATATTTATTGTCAATGGAATGCTAAAATAAACATTGCCCGATATCAGGGAAACGAGAATTGTCACATAATACACACCATATATTACTATATCCTTGATAAATAACATTCTTAATCCCATGACAAACAAGGTTACTGCTATTATCTGCATCGAAACAATAATTAAATTCACTATAAAAAGTTTTATGCAAATTTCTCCCCCTAATATTATATTTACCAAGAATGAAAGTATTTGACCAGACCAAAATAGAATTACAATCATTGACATACACGACCAGAAATAGGAATTTATTTCCTGTGTTATATTTTTTGTATAAATTATCTTATAATTTTCTAGTAATACTAATTCATTTTCATTCAATAAAATATGGATAATAAAGACACAAGTAAATATAATAAACACTTGTTGAAAGTTATATCGATAAATAGTTTGCTCATAATTTTCCATTATAAAAAGCGACTTGTTATCGGCAAAAGCAAGCACATAGAAATCTATAATACCTAATATCCAAAATATAAAGCTTCTCTTTAATAAAATATATTTTGTCAGTATATCTCGTTTAAACTTCATAAAATCTCCTTAATAACATATAGTTTCTCACAAC
The DNA here is from genome assembly GCA_011959805.1 of Lachnospiraceae bacterium. GTDB lineage: Bacteria > Bacillota > Clostridia > Lachnospirales > Lachnospiraceae > COE1. The sequence goes on from BLMC01000022.1 coordinate 24,315, forward strand.
ATCAATTTAAGAATGCCATCAGCGTTCTAGCTGCGAAGCGCACATCATGCACAGCATGAGCCATTCTTTTGCGCGCTTCTGCAATTGCCAAAGACATATCAGATGGGGGTTGAATCCTGTCGCTGATACAAATAAGTTGCTTGCTGCCTATAGCAGTGGGAGTCATTCCACATCTGCTCAAAAGAGTTCCCAACAGATTATATGTTCTTTAATATATGAGCTATTCTCGTATCATAATATAATTTCGTAAAATCAGTCTTTAATAAATCAATAAACTCTTCGTCTGAATTTATATTATTATTGCACACACTCTCATATAATTCATAAACCAATTCAGGATATTGTGAATATACAATATAGGCAATTCTTTTGATATAATTATATTTTGTTGCTGGCAATGCTAGCATCGCTTGATTATCTTCGCAGTAGTAGTCATAAACTTTCTTGGCTGACGCAAGTTCCAAATCTGATGATACCTTTTCTAAGATTCCAATTGTATATCCATTTATTACATGTCTTGTAAATTTGCTGTGACCATAACTGGAAACATTCATTTCCATCGCTACACTAAGTTCTTCCAAGAAGCTTTTCAACAAATCTGCATTTTCAAAATACAGCATATTTCGAGATAATATATTTACTTCAATCTTGTCATCTGTCACTTGTATTGGCGAAACATTCTCCTGACGAATTAACCACACTATTTGGGGTAAATATTTTTTCTGAATACAATAAGTATCCACTTTGGTAAAATCACCTGTCACATTATGATAAGCTTCTTTAAATGCAAGTAATATATCTGATAAATTCTCAATTTGCTTTTCCGAAAAACCTTTGTATTCTATTTTTGTATTTTGATAATATATAATGTTTTCCTGCGCACTTGTTTTTTGATAAGAATAGAAGGTACCTTCCAAAAATCCTGCATAAATTATTATAAAAAACAAAGAAGAAAACAAAATTGTTCTTTTTGTTCGTTTTACCCTTATTTTTATGCCCCAAAAAGCCAACGTAAAGAAAAATAGCATAAACAAAATAGTATTTATTAATCCTTCTATATTAATATCATTGACAGTAAATGTTAATTCACTAATAAGAAACATATGACTAGATGCCTCATAATTATAAGGATTACAAAAAACAAAATTAAAGATTCCAAAAGCACCAATAAAAAGTATCCCCAAACCTTTTATTCTAATAACTCCCCCAAATGCCCCAAATGCAATTGCATATAGATATTGTACTAATGCTAGTAAAATTGCATTTATAAAACTCGCATGAAAACTTCCCACAAGTTGTATAAAAGTTGCAAAAAACCATAATAAATTCATAATCAAGACAAGTGACGTTAAGAAAAAACACCTTTTCCAATTTTTAAATTTACCAATACATAAGATATGTTCTCTATCATTCTTTAAAAAAATATGAAAGGTAAGGCACACATTCATTGCCACCCAGACAAGTATAATATAATTTCCTGTCACTTTTTGCGTAATATCTCCAAATTGCAACAACAATACCAACAACAAAATACATATCTGAACGAAAAAAGAGATTGTTCTGTTATTATAAATCTCGGTTTCTACAATTTTGATACTTTTTGTAATTAATTTTTTCATATTTTCAACCTTCATTCAAATTAATCATATAGAAGTATGCATCTTCAAGAGTAGGCATTACACTATATTGTCCATCCTCAGCAATATATCTTATCTCAAGCCCTTCTGGCTTTCGGATAACAGAAATAATTTTATTGTGCTTTTTTTCATCAATATCACTATCATTTGATACCATTTCTACAAAAATTTTTCCTTCAACTTTTTTGAGTAAATTCTGTACAGAACCATTATAGATTATTTTACCAGTTTTCATAATTCCCACATTGTCACACATCATTGCAACATCCGAAATAATATGTGTGGAGAGAATTAAATTAAACTGTTGCTTTCTTTTGTTCAAAATATTTCTAAATCGCAACCTTTCCGTTGGATCAAGTCCAACTGTAGGTTCATCCAAAATAACATATTTGGGTGAACCCAATAGCGCTTGTGCAATTGCTACTCTTTGTTTCATTCCACCAGACAATTTACTGATTTTAAAATTTTCTTTTCCACTTAAATTAAATTCCTCAATCAATCCAAGAATTTCATCCTTATAATTGGAAGTTTCCTTCAATAATGCAATATATTCCAACATTTCATAGACTGTTAACTTTTCAAAAAAATCAAATCTTTGTGGAAGATAACCAATTATATTTCGGATTGTATCTGTATTTTTTACAATATCATATTCATCATAGCTTACCTTCCCTTTATCCATCGCAGAAATTGTTGCTAAAATTTTTAACAAACTACTTTTTCCTGCTCCATTTTCCCCCAGCAATCCAAATGTTCCTTCGGGAATAATTGTGTTGATTTCTGACAGTGCATTTACTTTTCCTTTGTTGTACTGTTTAGACAAATTCTGTATTAAAATTGGCATCTAATAGTCTCCTTTCAAATCTATTTTTTTCACTTTATTTAACATACTCTTATAATTACTATCTCTTAACAACAACTTTTCTATCTTATCATCTTCTATCACAGTTCCATCTTGAAAGACAATTGCACGTGTAGCATAATCATTCACAATATACAAGCGATGTGTGACCAAAATACAGATGCAATCATATCCATATTCTCTTAATGTTCTATACATATTTTCCTCAGTAATCACATCCAAAGCAGAACTTGGTTCATCAAAAATATAAAGTTCGGCACTTTTAACTATTGATCTCAAAAAACTTACTTGTTGCCACTCTCCTCCTGATAGTTGTATACCTTTATCAAATTTACTGCCCAGTTGGGTGTTGAGTCCTTGCGGTAACTTTTCAATAAATTTCATAATACCTTTTTGTTGAATTTGTTTTATTTTCTCTTCCAACACAATATCATTGTTCTGATTATTTCCAAGAAGTAGACTATCTTTTAACATGAATTCATACTTTACAAAATCTTGAAATACTACTCCTAGCTTCTTTTGATAGGACATTCTATCAATTTTTCTTAAAGAAATTCCATTAATAAATATATCTCCTTCATACTCTTCATACAATCCACAAAGTAACTTTATAAATGTACTTTTACCAGAACCATTTCTACCTACAATTACTATTTTTTCATTGTTACTAATAATACAATTGACTCTTTTTAATACATATGGTAATTCTTTCTTATATCGAAAGCTTACATTCTGAAATTCAATTTTTTGTATACTATCTATCTGAATTTTTTCAACTATCGTATCTTTATCTTCTTTCTTTATATTCAAGAATTCTAAAATATTAGATACATAACGAATTTTATTATATATATTTGCAATGCTATCAATTACTGTATTAATATTTTTTATTGAATTCCATACACAATTAATATATGTATATGCCGTACCTATAAATATTTTTTTATATAAAACAGAAATAATTACTCTTAATATTATTACAATTCCAACAATATTTTCTAAAAGATTGAATAAAATTGAATTAAATACTTTGTATCCAAGTATCCTTTTATCTTTACAAATAAACTTCTGGTATAAATTATTAAACTTATTAAATAAATTCTTTTCAACATTTAGAATCTTATTTTCTTTGCAAGACGAAACATCACTTATTAATGTTCTATAATAACTTATTTTTCTTGCATCCGATACTCTTTCACGCATAATTCTATATTCATACTTGCCTATTAAGACAGTAAAAAGAGCTGATATTATTGGTAATATCATCAAAATTAATACAATGTACCATTTCCATACAAACAAAATAATTATATTTCCAAACAACGATATCATATTAGAAAGCACGTTAAATATGCTAATAATACATTGATATGGCGTTTGCGTTTCTTGTATGGCACGCTGCATCTTATCGTAAGTTTCTGAATCCTCATAATCACTTAATGTTAATTGCATGGATTTGTGAATAATTAATTTATGGAAATCATAATTTAAAAATATTTTTAGAATCCCTTGTGTGTACTCAAACCAATCATTAAATAAACTACAAAATACAATAGACAAAATGTATACTATAATCACTAGGAAAAGAGTATTATTTCTATTATTCATATCTTCTTGTGCTATATTTAATATTTTTTGTAATGATAATAATGTAACAAATGGCATAATACTCTTTAAAAGTAACACACTAAGTAACAAAAGCAAGTATCTCTTTTGATTTCCCCAACATATCTTAAAAATTTGAATTAATATATTTCTTTCTTTTTGCATATTTTCTCTCGATTACTTATTTTATTTTTTGTATCTATTGGACCTGACTTCAAAGAAAAAGACCCTATAAACTTATAAAGCTTACAGAGCCTCCTCTTTTGGTCCATTTTCAGTTAACCAAGATGTTTGCACTCAGTCCCAAAATCACAGCTACCACAATCTGAATCGCCAAAATCTGTAGCATCACAGCTGTCACAGCGATCTTTTGCGTCACAAAAAATGCACCAAGAAGGTTCCCTGTCATTGTCCATACTTGCAATAACACTTTTATTAATCTGCTTCATAAAGTTTTCACCTCCTCTATATTGAACTCATATGTAAATAAAATTTACATGCATTTTAATCCAAGAGTAATTGTTTTTCTTTATCTGACATATGAATAAATATTTCAAGTAACCTATCTACAATGTTTATTCTATAATCACAATGCTTTTTGGATGGCTCATTGATAAAATTGTTTGCAAAAAAGTTTTCGTTAACACAACCTCCGCCACAGATACTCCGCGCTAAACAATATTTACATTTTTCAAAGTTGGCTAATTCTGCTTGCAAATAAAACTTCGTGTCATTCATCTCTTTAGCACAGACATCTCCTAAAATAGAGGCCTCTACTCCTACAAATCTATGACATGGATATATTTTTCCATCAATATCGACTGCCATCATATTTGTTCCTGAACCACATCCTTTACTTCTTATTCCATCGTGATAAAACTTTCTTAAAACATTAACAAAAGAATAGTATTTCTTTACCTCTGTTATCTTCCCTTCTTTGAGCATCTGCTCAAATCTATCATACAATTTCATAGTGTGTTCAAATAATACTTCATAATCACTTTCTGACAATAAATTATCAGCTTCCGCCCATGCTGTTCGCTTATATTGTAATTCCTCTATTATATGTACCAGATTTTCCTCTATATTCAAATTAGGTGGTGCAATTGTTGCTCTTATTGTAATAAAATTCTTCAAGTTTACTGTCTTTGCATTAATATCATCATATGCTCCTTTTTTATTTGCATAATAACGATTTATATCATTCGTCTCCTTCGTCCCATCCATACTAACGGTAATTGAAATCTTATTTTTTTGTATAAATTGCTCTATCTCCGGTGTTATTAAAGTTGCATTCGTTGTCATTGAATATGTGAATTCTTTTTCTTTTATAATCGCAATATCTTTCGTATAATCTACGATTCTTTTTACTAAATCATAATTCAATAATGGTTCTCCACCAAAAAAACATATATTTAATTTCTTTTCCTGCGTTTGATCCACAAAAAATTCTACTGCTCTTTTTGCGATTTCATATGACATAAAACCTTTATGAGAATACTCACCACCATCACCATAACAATATTTACACCTTAAATTACAAGCTTGCGAAACCATAAGTGTTAAACTCGTCGCATTTAAACCTTTTTTACTCGATATCGTTTTCTGGTATAACTTATCCAAAATTTTCTTGTTCTTATCTGTAATTATTATAAAATTCTCTTCAAAAAAATTTTTAATTTCTTTATTTTGCTCATTATTGATGTCTATATTGCCAACTAGTGCCTTATACTCTTGTTGATTCAATAAAAAAATACCATTTGTAATTATATTATATAAATAAATTTCATTGTCCAATTCTTTAATATAATGTGGATAAAATCCTTTCCTATTATTAAGTAAACTATTCATTTTTTAATCCTTTCTAAAATATAGCTTTTATCTTAATAAAAACTTATACAGAAGCAGAAAAAAATAACTATGTAGACTGCACAGGAGACTTCTTCTAGGATGTATATGTCAAAAAGTGTAGATATAGCAAGCTACTGGGAGACTTTTTAAAGTACATAGTTGAAGAAATAAATAGGCAAACTAAGATGTGTTAGTTATTTTTCTACAGCTCCTTGGGTATAAGTATATCCATAGAAAAAATAAAGTACATGACTTTTTACATACAAAATTATCAAAATATTTTATATGTAAAAAGTCATGTACTTTATCAAACAATTTATGTATGATAAAAATATACCTTACAATTAGTATGCATTTCACACATTCAAAAAAGAAAGGGGCAATTATGAATTTAAAATCAATTATTAAAAAAATGCTCTTCCCAATTTATATGACAGTAATAATTTCTACTATTGGGAACGGGATACTCATTAATCAAACTTCAATGAAACATTTCAATGTAGTATGCTACGCAGAATATCCAGATATTGGACCCTCTGATTCAGGATATTAATCAATTATTTTTATATTTCTACTCTTCTCAAGAAAATCTCGATATATTTTTTTATCTTTTTCAAAACAATATAAGTCGCACAAGTAATATACTGCTTTTGCCCACTCATCACATTCTTTTTCTGGAATGTGATTTGTGCTTAAAATCTGCAAAATATTATGAATACAGTGCGAAAGTTGCATTGCCTTCCCACACAAAAATTCAATTTGCAATTCTTCGAGTGCATCTTCTATATCTCCGCATTCATGTACATAATTATGAAACAGAATTTGATAGGAACGATATCTAAATTTTATTTTTATCTTGCTGCTTTTTATTTTTTCTAGCGTCGTTTTATACAAATCAACTGCACTCTTTTTATCTTTTATTTCACAAAGAGAAATACAAATATTATTGATAACCAACACTTCATTTCTCATAGGAATATGAGAAAAAGTCTTTTGTTCCATATTCATAAATCGTTCTGACAATTTTCTTAATTCTTCTAGCGCCTCCTCTGTCGTTATCTCCCCAAAACGTTTCGCAGTAACAATTTCATAAAGTCTAACAACCATGTTATTTTCTGATATTTTCATGTCAAGAGCATCTTTTAATTTTTTTGTCGCTTCTTTTGCTCTCTGAAAATCACGGCGCATTATAAATCCATCAATACTTCTTTTTAACTCCATCACTTCAAAGGAATTTGTCACAACACATCCATTATATCTATTCTTTTCTAATCCTAAACTTTCCATCAGTTTCTCAAATGTCTTTTTATTTGGAGACACTTTACCTGTTTCTACACGAGAAAGAGATTCTGTATTCTGGTAAACTCCCTCCGCAAGCTGTGCCTGTGTCATATGCTGCGACTTTCGTTCTGCGCGAATCAACTCATAATCTAAATGGTAATCTCTTTGATAGCAATTATAGAACAAGGAATCTGTGGGATACCACTTTTTTGCATATCCATTCCATAAAAATGTTAATATTTCGTAATCCTGCATCCATTTACTTCTATCTGGTGCAATACCTAATGCCTCCTCTGATTTTACCATCAAATTTAAAAGTGGAATCATAAAATAAAGTATGGCATTTTTTCTCAATTCTTCTAATCCCTGTTTGCAAAATGCAATTGCCTGAAAATAATCTTTATCCAAAAAGCTAATACCACTAAGCAACCATGTACATTTACTGATTAGTTTCGCATACTCCTCATCTTCTCTAAAATGTCCTTCAATATAATCCATACAAATTTTAAGACGATATTTCGCTGTCTTTCTTATATTGACATCTTCAAGATTTGCTTCCATATTTAATCGTTCGAGAGCAATTAAATTTTCTAGCTCCACCGCTGAGAGAAGATTTTTTTCCATTTGTTCATAAGAAAATCTTGGTAAAGTAGAATCAATCGCTTTTTGTAAATAATATGCTGCCGACGTAAAATTTTGTTCAATCCAATAAGCCAAACTTGCCCTCATACGCTGTTGATACATTTCATCGACACGGGTACGTGTTGGATATTTTTGTAGTAACCATTCCGCCAACTTTCTCTTTTTACAGTAAATTGCCTTCGCAATTAAATCTCGTTTGCGAACCATATTATAAAGATCACTGTTCAACACCATCTCAAATTTATCTGGTGATTGTCCAAGACGTTGTAAAAAAATATCCAACATTAACACGTCTGCTGTATAGCGATCTTCCTCCAATTCCTGTAGTACATGTTCTGAACATACGCCATATGATAACTTTTTCCTTGAAATATTTTTTGTCATTCGTATCTCTTTTATCAGACTTCCCACTGTTATAAATCCCATTTTTTTCTCCTGTACTTTGTACTACAAATATTACTTTGTTTGTAATTTTATCATAACCTCCTATTTTGTGCAAACCAGATAATTCGTATAAATAATACAATCATACACCACACACGCCAGCTTCGATGATATACTTCCTTGGGATATTTATGTGCACAAAAAATAGTAAATCTCTTATTTTTCAATAAGGCAAAAGAAAAATATTCTTTAGAACTTGTTAATAATACGTGCAAATTTGCCAACTTCGGTTGGTAGATTTTTTACCTGCTAGATGATATACTCTTTATATAGTTTCATTCTAAACCGCATAAATACCTATTCTACAAACAATTTGGACATGCAAGTACAAGGAGGATTTTTATGAAATTAGGAAACAGCTTCTTTCATGCACGAAAAAAAAGTGGACTAACACAGGAGGACGTTGCTCAAGAACTGGGCGTAAGTAGACAAACCATCTCCAAGTGGGAGACCGACGAGACGCTACCTGATATCCGCCAATCCAAAAGAATGGCACTGTTGTACAATGTATCATTAGATGACCTAATCGAGTTTGATGCTGATGTAAGAGAAATCGAGCAGGTGATAGAGCAAACCAGCGAAGAAACACAATCAAAAATTGACTGGACGGCCGTATGGGGAAAGAAATATCCCATTTTACTTCAATATCAAAGTGAAGTAAACATACCAAATTATGAAGTTCGACTGACAGAAATGTTAGAGGAATTAAAAAAAGAATATAGATATACTGAACTAGATGCCTTTCTGGTACTAAAAGACATTTTGGCAAAAATATGGAAACAAGCATAACAATTTTATATTCCATTTTGCATCTATTAGTAGATGGCATCTGCGCATTTGCCATGTTTGATAGATTTCTGCCAAGCGGAAATCTACCAGTAAGCTTTTTATTATACAACTTTTGTGCCTTTGCGTTACAGATGCCATTTGGTGCTACACTCGATATTATTCAAAAGAAAAAGAAGTATTCTAACATTGCGCTAGTTCCTTGTCTTACAGTAGTCATTGGTGTCCTATTTACAATTCTTGGGACGTTGACACACCCAGCTATATTAGGAATAGGCAATGCATTATTCCACATTGGCGGTGGTGTTGGCACAATCCAGGCAGATCATGCAAATCACTGGAGAGGCAAGGGACTTGGCGTTTTTGTTGCCCCCGGAGCACTTGGTTTATATCTAGGAACCCTAGCCGCTAAAAATGAAATATTACAATACTGGCTTTTAATTGCCAGTATTATAATGATATTATGCTGTATTTTGGCAATTTTTAAATGCAAAAAAGCAACCACAATTGAAGAGTATATTTCTATTTTTAAATGCAAAAAAGCAACCACAATTGAAGAGTATATTTCTATTCATCAGAAATCAGATATAGCTACTAAACAGCAAAACTATTCTTATAGAAAAAACTCTATACTTTACTTAGCACTCTGCTGCTTACTGGTAGTTATACTGCGCTCCTATCTTGGTATAGCAGTTATCTTTCCGTGGAAAACCTCCGTTTTAAGCGGATTTTTTGCCGTGTTGTCAATTGTGTTGGGCAAAATGGCTGGCGGTTTTCTGGCTGCACGTTATGGCATTCTTCGTACATCAGTCGCTTCGCTGCTACTTGCAGCAATCGCATACTTTTTCTCTGTCACCATGCCATTTGGTCTTGCAGCACTGCTATTATTTAATATGACAATGCCAATTACACTGTATCTAATGGTATGTCGCTTTCCAAAAATGCCAGGATTTGCATTTGGTTTTTTAACCTTTGGTCTTTTTGTTGGATTTCTTCCTGAATTTTTTGGACTTACAACTGTAGCAAATGGACATCTAATAGGGTGTATTGGAAGCATATTTTCTTTACTACTTTTGTGGGCAGGTATATATTTTGAGTCTCACTCTACTTGATTTTGAAAAATTGGAGGTGTCTTTTGGCTGTCTGGCTTCTTAAAATGTTTGGTTATGCCTTAATCCTTACACTTATTATAGAACTTGGAATGGCATTTTTTCTTGGAATTCGTTCCCGAAAAGTCCTTTTGTTAATCCTGTTTGTAAATATACTTACAAATCCTCCTGCCGTATTGCTATACTGGTTAGGCAATCTGTATCTGCCAGATATTGTAGATTTTTGGTTGCAACTTGTGATTGAGCTTGTTGTTGTTATTGTTGAATCGCTGATTTATTATTGTTTTTCTATCAAGAAGAACTGGAACCTTACGCATCCAATACTATTATCATTTACTACAAACATTTGTTCATGGATTATTGGATTATTAATCTTAGTCAGAGAAGATTTCTGGTAAAAAATATAATTTTATCTCGATGAGTGTATCCGACTAAGACAACGCTTTGGTAAGATTGCAAATGTGAGAATTGGTTTTATGTTCGCAGAACTGACACACACTACAGCAAGAATGTGATGATATTCTTGAATCTCTAATTTGTTTTAAATTTGTTTTTTAGAGATTCTTTCTTATCAAAATACAAGCTCATTTTTTATAGAATCAAAAATTTTTGCAAAAGTTAATGCAAAAGAAACTTTAAAAAACGATTTCCTAACATTGGAGGTATCAAAATGAAAAGATGGCTATCTATTCTTATTACAGTATTTTGTTGTATGTTGTTTGTTCTTCCTGTACAGGCAGATATTATCTGGGAACCTGATGATTATTTTTATAATCAGCATGCTTCAAGCTGTACCTATGTCAATCGCATGTTTACTACAAATGGCCCTGATGGCATTGTGATTGTCTATAAAAATCCAGAATCACCACAGAAAGTTACTCAACTAAAAAATGGAATTAAAACCTATATCTCTTACACATATTCTGACGCAGATGGTATTATCTGGGGTATTTATGAAGATTCTGACAAAATAGGTTGGCTACCAATGGATTATATGGAATTGGTCTATGATAGTATTTCGTTTCATGAGGATTACGCTGACGAAATTGTCACCGAAAGTGGCGAACTAAAAAATCAATATAAAAATAAAGAGATCTATCTATGGAAATATCCGGGATCTGAAGAATTTAACATAATCAAGGTGGAGGATTTTATGCCATCTTATAACAGTGTATATCTTGATGAGGAAAACAGATGTTGGGGAAATATCAATTATTATTTTGGATTTAGAGATGTCTGGATTTGTATTGACCAGCCTACAGATGATTTTAATACACTTTATCCTTCGGGTTCTCCACAAAAAAACACAATGCAAAAAGACAATGATATCAAATCAGAAAGCACATCTACTGCCAAACGTATTGTGCCAAAACAAAATACTGCGATGGTTATACTGACGGTTATATTGGTACTTGCCGTCATGCTTACCACCGCAGGATTATTACTAAAATTTAAGCGAAACGAATAAAATACATTTTATTTTAAGTGAAACCGATTTACCAGTTCATGCAAGCGCTTGGACTGGTCTGACAACTCTGCACTTGTGGCAGCGCTATTCTGTGCAAAGGAAGAGTTTGACTGAACTACACTACTAATTAAATCAACATTGGTGGTAATCTGTTCCAAAACACTTTTCTGATTCTGAGAAGCGCTGCTGATTTTCTCCATCGACCTTAAGATTTCCTCAGAACCTTTTACAACCGTCATAAGAGATTTTGCTGTATTGTCCGCAATTCCCATACCATTTTCAACTGCCTTTTGAGAACTTGCAATCAGGGTCGCTGTCTGATTGACCGCCTGTGCACTCTTTGCAGCCAACTCACGAATTTCATTTGCCACCACAGCAAACCCCTTTCCAGCCATTCCTGCTCTTGATGCCTCGATAGAGGCATTTAGAGAGAGCAGATTTGTCTGCGCTGCAATATCCTCAATTGTCTTGACAATCTTCTCAATTTCACTTGAAGAGTGACTAATTTCTGTCATCGCATGGATCAAGTGCCCCATCTCTTTATTGCTCTCATCAATATGCCGATTTACCTCGGATACAAAACTATTTGCGGTCTGCGCATCCATAGCATTTGCAGAGACATCCTGTGACAAGCTGTCAATGGATGCTGCTAGTTGATCGATTGCCGATGCCTGTTCTGTAGCGCCATCTGATAGAATCTGCGCACCGGAAGATACATTTTCCGAACTAGCTGACACTTCATCAGCCGAATGAACAATTTCATGCAATGTTTCGTTTAGAGATTGTGAAATCTTCTCAATCGATACCTGAATTGGAATAAAATCACCTATGTAATCCTGTGTGATATTAATGTCCATATTATTGTCCGCCATCTGAGAAAGCTGTTCGGAAATATCCTTCACATAGCTATTGATAATCATGCTAATATGATTAAACGCTTGCGACAGTCGTCCCAGTTCATCCTCAGACTGAATATCAATATGAATGTTTAAGTCGCCTGCTTCCAACTTGGCTGCACCCTCTGTAATCAACTGTATTGGATCAAGTGAGCGCTTAATAATGCGATTCATTGATTTTATCAATATAATTCCAAATAACACTACCAGGAAAGTCAATTTTCCAGCACCCTCAATAATCGGTCCATAAAACTCCATACTGTTAACTGTCATATGTAATGTCCACTGTGTCTTATTATTTACTGTTAATGGTACTGTCACACACACTCCGCCTTTTCCTGTGCCAAAATTTGTTCTCCCTTTAATCAGAGTACGGTTGCTTCTCAACTCTCCTTCTGGCATTTCATAAAGCTTCTGTGCATCTTTCTCCATGGTATTGTATCCCACTTCAGAGGCAGTCTTTCCTACTGTTGTGTCATCAGCCGAATCTACCAAAATAGTCCCATCTGCTGCAAGTGCCACCAAATGAGCGGACTTATAATCTGTACTAACCAGCAATTGTTCTTGCATATTATCAAGTGCTACATCCACACCAGATACGCCAAGAAATGCTCCTTGATCATCCCAGAGTGGCGCGATGATACTAATCATCATAATGTTTTTTCCCATCAGCTCATACACATATGGGTCCATAATATATGGCTCTCCACTTTGTTTAATCTGCTTCCAATAGTCTTTATCATAATTGTCGAAGGCATCTTCATGTTTCTCAAAGACATACCCTGTCTTCTCCTCATTAGGATAAACAACAGATTCAAACGCCATATCCTTTTTATGGACACTGTATGGCACACCATTTTCATCCGCAATGGCATTTTGCTCAAAATAAGCAAACGCTGTTGGAAAGCCGTCACCACCCTCCAAAAGTCCCACTAAGGCTATGTCGATTGCCCCTCTTTGCTCCTTTGGGTCGAGCGTGGAAATGTTTCTAAGCGCGCCTGAAAAACCTATTACCTTTCCATACGCCTCCTCAATATCATTTACTAGCAAAAAAGCATTTTCATGAGCAACTGCAGATAACTTCTCTCGATTGACTCGTATCAGCGACTTAGCAGATAGCAAGGCTGACATTAGAATTGTAAGCAAAAAAATAACAGCTATAATGACTGCCATTTTTGAAATAATTTTTTGGCTGAGACTGCTGCTCTTTTCATTATTAGATTTTTTAAACATACACTTTCCCCCATAAAATCATTTTTGATACTACGTTTATTCTCTACGTCTGCTCAGATACCAAACGTAGTCCTTCACTTATTCTACTTATGGCTTATTATATCTATATTTTCCCAATAAGTCAATTACTGGTTTATAGTAATAAGAAAATTTTAAATTAAAAAGAAATATAATAGAAATATAAATGTGGTTGTGCTATCCTGTTAATAATACAAAATTAATGAAGGTAAGATAATGTGAAATTAAAATTTCACACAGGAAAAATGCAAAAGACAGC
>BLMC01000023.1 GCA_011959805.1 Lachnospiraceae bacterium
AAAAGTTGCACCGCAACCCTTGACAACATCAAAACAAAATAGGATAGGTTAAGAGGGGATATAGGCATATTTTTGCTTATATCCCCTTGGTTGTGCTTTTAAACGACAAATCAAAAGATACAGAATTTCGAGTCCGAAATTTAAGAAATCCCATAAACACAGGCTTTCTGGCCACTCGGTTTGGAGGTCTCAAGGTTGTGCCTTACAATAATAATATAATCTTTAACAAGTATTAAGGAGTTGCACTTAAAGCCTAAGTGTTCTATCTTATAGATTTTTCATTTGAAAGGAGAAAAGAATTATGGCAAAAAATAATGACACAGGCCTCTTTCCGTGGGGCAACAATAATGAATTTTGGGGTTATCGTATCACTATAGTAAAAGACGGAAAGCGAAAAGATACTACAAGCAAGCTTTCCGAATCGGGAGAACCCTACAAAACAAAAGCACAAGCAAAAAAGGCAAGGGAGTTGCGGTTAGCGGAATTACGAGCACCTAAACCAACTGCCACATTTACCGATTGCAAAGTATCAGAAATGTGGACTTATTATTTAAAAAATACCAGCAATGGAAAAGCAACGGGAACAGTAAAAAAATATACTTCCCTATGGAAAAACCATATTTCCGTAGAATTTGGGGATAAATATTTCTCTGAAATTAATGTATCAGATTTGGAAGTCTTTTTGCAGGAACTCTACAATAATGATTATAGCTACAAATATGTAGAAAGTTTTTTAAAGCTATTCTATCAGCTTTGGGGATTGGCATATAAAACAGAACACATTGACCCTATCAGATATACAAGAATGTTTGTTGACAGTGGAACAAAGTTAAAAATGCCAAAAATCCGACAGGAAGATGCCGAGGAGTACAATATTATAAAAAATTATAACTCCTATGAAATCAGCCAGATTTCTGAAATTTTCAAACAGGGAAATTGCTATACTGCCTTTTTGCTTGGCTATTACTTAGGTATTCGGATTGGGGAATGTTTTGGTTTAATGTGGCAAGATTATAATTGGGAAACCCACAAAATCAAAATTAACAAGCAGATGATTGTCGAAAACGGTGTCTTTTGCCTTAGACCAGTAAAAACATTAACTGCTGTCCGAGAAATAGATGTACCCGACATTCTCCACAACCATTTAAAAGACCTTATCCGTAAGCAAGCAAATCACCCTACAGAGGCTTACTTATTAAGAAAATCTGAAATTGTGATTGACAAAACCAAAAGAGACTATAAACAAATCATAGGTGGAGATTTTATAAACAGAAAAGAAAACGGTGAACTTCTAACCGTCAATTCTATTAAATTCTGGGCGAAAAAAATCAAAGCTGAAACGGGTATTACTTTTAAGTATCATTCTCTTAGGAAAACACACTTGTCTATGCTTGCGGCTGCTAATGTTCCTGCAAAGGAAGTCATGCAACGAGCAGGACACAAAAAACTAGATACCACAATGAAATACTATATTAATTCAACAAGCACATCAAAAATGTTTTTATTATCCACTCTCAACAGTATTACCACTGATGAAATGGAAATTGAGGTGCTTGACAATGAGGGCAATAAGCAAATCATTAAGGAATCAACCTATATTAGGCGGCAAAGTGTATCTGCTGTTATTCCTCATTAAGGTTGTGTTTCAATGTGGGTTTTCAAAGTACCTATGTCTGAAAAGCCTGTAAAATAAGATTTTTCAATTTATTCTATGACGAAGCAAGACATGGAAAGGCATTCGAGGGCTTATTAAAGAGATACTTTGGTTAATCAAAAATGCTGTAAAACCAATTTTTTGAAGATTTAGGGGTGTGTTGGAGTAATCCGACATCCCCCTATTTTTGTGTAAGCAGTGGTGTATAAATATGGATTTTATTGTTGTCCTTGATATTTTTTTAAATAAGCACCCAAGGTTTATATGTAATTATAATGCAGAAAAAGGCAAAGAAAGAGTTGAGAAGATAGTTTTGTAATTCATAAGAATTAAAAAAATTGACAAAAAATTTATTGGATAAGACTACAGTATTTGTTTCACATAGTTTTCACTTTGATAGCACATCAATTTCAAATGTAAGTGGTATTTTTTCTATATAGGAATTTTCCTATATAAAAAATACCACTTGTAGAGAGGAGGATGTAGTATGTTTGAACTATTATCAATGTTAAACGGAACATCATTAGACGAGGCTATGTTGACAGACTTTGTCCCTGCCGCAAGTGCGGGTGGAGCAATTTTAACGATTATTGTTGTCGCAATTGTTCCTATGTAAGTTTCATTGACAGGCGATGGATTATTCATACTATCAGTTATTTACAAAGAAAAAAATCTATTGATGCCATATTATTTAGAATAGATTCGACAGGGGGATCATCAAGTGCAGCATATGATATATACAAAGCAATCAAGGAAATTTCAAAACATAAATTAACAGTAGTTTCGATCGGCAATTATGCAACTTCAGCAGCATATTGGATTGCTCTTGGAGCAAAAATTATATTTGCAAATTCTACAAGTGTTTTGGGGGCAATAGGTGTTGTTACAGCGAAACCGAATTTTTCTGGATTGTTAAGCAATATAGGAATCGAAGTTACTACTAATAAACTAGAGGATACATCGGTTACTAATTATTTTGAGGAATGTAGCAAAGAAATCAATGAAGAAATGAAGGCATATCTTGATGAAGTGCTAGTATATTATAAGGATGCGATTAGTGAACATTGTGGAATAGATAGCAATAGGCTGGATGATGTATCCCAGGGACAAAATTTTTCAGGAAGTTATGCAATAAAAAATGGGTTAATTGATAAAATAGGAGGTATGGAGCAAGCATTAGAGTATATAAAATCTCAAATTGCTGTGTCTGAAACAACTTATCTGTTTTATCCCCAAAATAAAATTCCCCTTTTTATTAAAAAAATATTTAATATACACCAAGTTTAGGAATATATTTTGAGTCTTATTCAAATAGCTTGCACGTGAATAGGAAAGATAATATAATTTCTCTAAAGGAGTTGAATTATATGGCTAAAATTTTAATCATAGAAGATGATAAAAATATGCAGGATATATTAAGCGAGCTTATATGTGCTAATGGTCATAAATGTCTTACAGCAGATGATGGAATAGACGGATTAGAAATTGTAAAAAATTGTCCAATAGATTTGATAATACTGGATGTTATGATGCCTCATTTAGATGGATTTTCAGTCTGCAAATCGATCAGAAATATTTGCAATGTTCCTATAGTGTTTTTGACTGCGAAGGAAAGTGAAGAGGATAAGTTGAAGGGATATGAACAGGGTGGAGACGACTATATTACGAAACCATTTAGCCTTAAAGTTCTTATGGCAAAGGTGAACGTTCTTTTACGAAGGTCTACATTTTATCATGTAGATGAATTACATAGTGGAATCATAACATTAATAACTTCAACACATAAGGTATATGTATCCTCACAGGAAATCGAATTGACTTATAAGGAATTTGAATTATTACAGTTTTTTCTACGCAACGAAGGGCAAGTATTTTCAAGGGAACAGCTCATCAATCGTATTTGGGGATATGAATATGAAGGAAATAGCAGAACTGTTGATTCACATATAAAGACATTACGGCATAAACTTGGAGAAATTGCTAGCCAATATATTGTTACGTTGATTCGTTCTGGTTACAAATTTGAGGTGAATGAATGAAAAATTTAATACAAGAAATGGAGTTGCATTCTATACAAAAAAAGATACTATTGATATCAAAACTTTTCGGAGTCATATTAGGAATCTTATATATAATAGCACTAAAATCACCTAGCGACAATTTCGCTTTATACGGATTATTGGTTGTTATTGCCGCAATTATTTTGATTGCAGATCATTGTTTGAAAGTATTTATAACCAACCCACTGATAAAGATCAATCAGATTACAAATAAAATTGCAAATTTAGATTTTTCAGAAACCTGTAATATATTATCAAAAGATGAATATGGAGAATTATCTCAGAATATTAACAAGATGGCTGCTAATTTACAGAAAGCATTAAAAGAGCTAGAGGCTATTAATTTGCAGTTAGAAAAAGATGTACAGCAGAAGGAACAATTACTTATTGAACGGAAAGAGTTGGTTGATAGCCTTTCTCATGAAATGAAAACGCCAATTGGTATTATTAGAGCATATGCGGAAGGGATGGAAAATAATGATGATCTTTTTTTGAAGGAGAAGTACACCAAGATTATCATTGGAGAAACGGAAAGAATGAGTAGATTAATATCTACATTAATAGATTTATCCGCACTAGAATCTGGCGCTTATGCTTTACATACAGAACGATTTGAATTTATAGAGTTTGTCGAAACTATAGCCGGAAGGCTTTTATTAGATATTCCAAATTGTAATTTCGAGTTTCAATATGATTTGCCAGAAAACAAAATATATGTATGTACTGACAAACATCGAATGGAACAAGTCATTGAGAATTTAGTTTTGAATGCTAGAAAAAACGTTTGCGATCAGGGGATTTTAAAAGTGACTGTTGAAGAAAATTTAGATATTGTCAAATTTCGTATATTTAATCAGGGAAAATTCATTCCTGAAACCGTGATTAAAAAGATATGGAATAAATTTTATCGTACATTGGAGACAGAATATGAAGGAACTGGTTTAGGATTAGCAATAGTTGCCCAGATATTGACAATGCAGGAATACACATACGGTGTAAAAAATAAAATGGATGGGGTTGAATTTTATTTCTCCATTCCCAAAGTATTATGAAAATATTTGATACTGCTTGTGGCGGTATCTTTTTTTGTAAAAATCCACTAAATTTCACACGAACTCCCATCTGCCCGCTTTGGCGGGCATACTAATCAGGATGGGTGAAATTTTAATTTCACACGAACTCCCATCTGCCGCTTTGGCGGGCATACTAATCAGGATGGGTGAAATTTTAATTTCACACTAATTTCACAGCAAGCGCACAAGAATTTCAAGTCATAATTATATTATAAAGGAAATTAATAACAGGAGGATGTGAATCATGGAATTTTTAGAAATGGAATGGTACTGGTGGGTTGTTATAATTATAGCTATTATAGTAGTGATTCCAATTAAAGTAAAGTTTATGAAATGGTGGACAAAAAGAGAACAGGATAAGAAACAGGAAAAAAGAGATAAATGGGGGGATAGTGAATGATAGAAGTAAAAAATCTAGTATTTTCTTATGGAAAAGATAAGGAAGTCCTGCACAGCCTTGATTTTAAAGTCGAACAAGGTGAAATATTTGGATTCCTTGGACCAAATGGTTCTGGGAAATCTACCACCCAGAAAATATTGACGGGAATATTAAAAGAATATAAAGGAAAAGTAAAAATATTTAATCAAGATATGGTGAATTCACAAACATCTTTTTTTTTCCAGAAAATAGGAGTATTGTTTGAATTTCCATATTTATATAATAATTTAAGTGTATTAGATAATTTAAATTATTTCTCTTCTTTTTATCCAGAAAAACAGTTGCGAAACCCTATAGAATTACTCGAAAAATTGGAATTTAAAACAGATTTTCTAAAAAAACCAGTTTCATCTTACTCTAAGGGAATGCGTCAAAGGGCAAGTATGGCGAGAGCTTTAATAAGTAACCCACAATTGCTATTCTTAGATGAGCCGACCAGTGGCCTTGATCCTTCCGGAGCAGTTTTGTTTAGAAAAATAATTGAAGAAGAAAAGCGTAAGGGAACAACTGTATTTCTTACAACACATAATATGGTTGATGCAGATTTGCTGTGTGACAGGGTTGCGTTTATCTCAAATGGAAACATTGTGGCTCTGGATACTCCGAAAAATCTGAAAGAAAAAAACAGTAGCCATCAGGTTCTTATTGAATATGTGTATAAGGGAGAGAGAAAAACGGAAATTGTTGAAGCAGACGAACTGAAAAAAAATATGATGTTTGCACAAGATGAAATTATTAGCATTCATTCTAAAGAGCCAACTCTGGAAGATATGTTTATAAAGTACACAGGGAGGAGGCTGGATTAAATGCAAAAATCACTTCACTCATTAATAAAAAAAGATTTTCAAATGATGATTTCTGGAAAGTTTTTTCTGTTAGCATTGGGGTCGTTGTTGCTTTATACGCTATTTATCAATTTTGGTTATGTGAATTTTATGAGAATGCCGGGATATGGTATATATTTGTATGTGCCTCCAGAGGAATCCTTTCCAGAACAGCTTAGGGAGAAAGTTGTGGTGGTTCAGTCAGAACAGGAAATCTATGAATGTTTATCGAAAGATACCAATGGAGTTGGGATTTTATACAGCGAAAGTGCTACAAAATATATCCTGTATTACGGCAGTGATACATTGGATAATCATAGAATTGCTTATGCACAATCTATGTTAGAGGGAAAAAGGTTTGAAACACCTATAGTTGTAGGAAAAAATACGGATGAAATGAAACAAAGAAAAGAGATGAGCTGTGAATTATTGTTCATTGAAATCGTTGCAGTTGGTTTTTTGGGAATCGCCTCCATTTTATTTAAAGAAAAACAGATGGGAGTCATGCGGGTATATGGAATCATGCCAGCTCCTAAAGCACTGTTTATTATATCAAAATTGATAGTTTTTCTGGTTTCAGATTTAGTATTTGCGGCACTGTTAACGCTTTTGAACGTAAAATATCCAGACGCAACACATATATTACCAAGAGTGCTTTTACAGACAGGAATTTTATCTTTGATTATGGTTCTTGTTGGAATGGGATGTTCATTGCTGATAAATGATTTTAAACAGTTTTCACTGGCTTATTTGGTTGTTGCTCTATTTATTTCAGCACCAGTATTTTTTTCCGCAAATACTTCAGTACAAAACAATTGGATTTTATGGCATCCGTTTTATCATCTTTATATGGGAATGAAAAATGCGTTTTTTGATTTTCCATCAGAAGGAATTGCTTATTTCCTGCTTTGCTTCGGCGGTATTTTCTTGCTTTTCGTATTGGTGAAAGCGGCATTTATACAGGAATTTAGTAAGGAGGGATAATATGGACGGAATTATTTATCAATTAAAATCAGTTAGAAAAGATAAAATGTGTATCATGTCCTTTTTTTTGCCCGTCGTATTAGCAATTTTTTTGACTGTTATGGGTGGAATTGATCTTTCTTCGTTAGAGGAGGCAGATTTTGCCATATGCCAGCGGTATTTTTCACCAGAAGATATTGAGTGGTTAAGTAAATATGGAGCTGTTCATACTTATGAAACGGATGAGGAGCTAATTGCTGCAGTAAATGACCCTGCCACCAATATTTTGGGAGTTCAGAAAACAGGAAATTACATAAAGGTATTGATATCAGGAGATGAATTAGAGATATTTAAAGAGATAGCGGCATCCCTTCCTGTGATATATGAACAGCGTATGGATACCAGCAACTTAAAAATAGAAGTATTACCACAGCCAAACTTCATCTCAAATTATAAATATGTTTTTATTGCTATAATTTTGATTATCGCTATGTTTATGGGATGTGTTTTTAATGCAATGAATATGGTTTCTGAAAAGGAAGAAGGTATCATTTTCATCAATGAGATACTTCCGATGACAAAAAGGCAGTATATATTTCAGAAAATTTTTATTGGATTTATTTTTGGATGTCTGTCCTCAATTTTAACGGTATGTTTCAGTTTACGTTTATCCCTAAGATATATTCTGCTTATAATGTTACTTATTGTATTGTCTGCATTTATTTCAGCCTTGGTAGGTATGATGATTGGAAAATGGGCAGATGGAATTTTAATTGGTATTGCTTATATAAAAGTCGCAATGATAATATTTATTGCGGTTCCGCTGGTTTCATATCTTTTAAATTTAGGAAAAACAACAATTGGTAAGCTATGTTATCTTGTACCTTCTACAGCAACATTTGAAGGTATTATGGCAATGATTAATGATAATACTATGGAGGCGGTAAAATCTATTATCATTATGATTTTTCAATGTATTATATGGCTTCTTATCTTTTTAGCAATAGAACAAAAAAAGTCATATAGAGATTAAAAGCTCCTCCAAATCAAAAGTTTGGAGGAACTTTAGTTCTTAAATTTAAAAACGAATATTTAGTATATACTCAATTTCTCACCTCAAACTTATAACCAGAGCGAACCAATGTGATTATATATGAACTGGCATCACCTAATTTGTGGCGTAATGTTTTGATATGAGTGTCAATGGTACGAGTATTTACATCATACTCGTATTTCCAAATTTTCTCAAGTAATCTTTCTCGTGAAAAGACCAGACCAGGATGATTTATAAAAAGTAATAAAAGTTCATACTCTTTATGAGTTAAATCTAATTGTAGATTATTTACGAAAACTTCTCTTGCTGCTGTATTAACTTGGATTATTCCAGCGTTTAAAAGAGGAGTAGACTCGGAAAATGCTCTTCGTCTAAGGAGTGCGTTAATTTTAGCGTTTAGCACCTTTATGCTAAATGGTTTTGTCATATAGTCATCCGCCCCTAACTCATAGCCTCTTATTTTATCTTCTTCTGAGTCCTTAGCCGTTAAAATAATAATTGGTACATCGCTTAATCTACGTGCTAGCTTACATACCTCAAATCCATTTAGATGGGGAATCGTAATATCTAAAATAATTAGTTCTATTGAGTGGTTTTTGACAATGGACAAGGCTTCTATACCATCATCAGCCGTGTAGCAAATATGTCCTCTGCTTTTTAAATAACTAGAAATAATATCTTGCACACGCTTTTCATCTTCTACAATTAGTAAATTTGCCATATTGTGGTACCTCTTATGTAAATAGAATATAAATTAATCCTTAAAAAACTCATCATAATCTACATTAAATATATTTTTCAATATTTTAAGGTCACTTGCCTTTATATTTCTTCTTCCGGCTTCAATATTTGCCAATGTACTTTAAGATATAATGCTGCCAGAAAGTTGGCATATGTTTTACAACCTGCATTTGTGTCAAATTATTATTCATTCTAATAGTTTGCATGTTTTGCCCTAACAGCACATCGTGCAATATCCACTGCATAATCCCCCTCCTTGTTTGTGACTGATTAGTAACTTTTATTCCTATAACACCAATAAAAAACAATCACTTGGATAATATCAAAACAATAAATGAGTTATTATACAATTTATAAAAGTATTTTGCTGATAGTAGTAACTTTTAATAAATTAATCTTTATAATATGTTATGATAGTATAATTGCGTTATCCAATCGCTCATAGATTAAGTCCGTCATACCATTATATGACCGTGTATGAATTAATCTTAACCGAATCTCTTGTTTTGCATTTTCAAAAAGTCGAATGCCAGCACCCAAAAGTATTGGTACTATAGTAATATAATAGCAGTCAATTAAATCCTCATTTACTAACTGTTGGATAAGATTGGCTCCGCCACATATCCATATATCTTTTCCGCTTTTTTGTTTTAGACTTTTTATCAAATAAGCAGGGTCCATATTTACAAATCGTATTTTTTCAGAGGAAGTCTGTTCATTATGTGTAATAACATAAGTGGTAAAATCGTTATATACCCACTCTTTGGGTGAAAGTTCAGTCACAACTTGATGATAAGTATTCCAACCCATTAGAATTGTATCAATATTTTTTACAAATTCGGAGTAAACATCAATATTCTCATTATCATTGCCCTGCCCCTTAAGCCAATCAACGCTACCTTTACTATCCGCAATATATCCATCAAGGCTCATTGCAATAAATAAACTAATTTTTCTCATGTTTCTTTATCTCCTCAAATCTGAATTTGTATAAAATGATTATATCATAATTTGTTTTATAATAACTCTTTTTTGAATAATATTTTTATCTGTCTATATAATGTAATGTATTATAGATAATAGACAATTGCTCAATAATAAAAGATTTTTCTCTAGTTGATTGTTAATATAAAATATTTTTTATTGTAACCAATTCTTCTTCTGCGTTGTATTATTAGTGAAAGGCTTTTCAATGACAGATAAAATTACCAAAGGAGTGCTCATGAGACAGTCGGTACAAGAACTGGCAACATTATATCAAAGCAACCTCTTCGCTGCAGCATTTAATATTTGCAAAAATGCGCAAGATGCAGAGGATGTTGTTCAAGATACACTTGTCCAGTATTATACAATCAAAAAGGAGTTTGAAAGTGAGCAGCATATACGTGCGTGGCTAATACGAGTAACCATCAACAAAGCCAAAAATGTCACACGCACTTTTTGGCGGCGCAACAAAATTTCGATTGAGGATTATATGGAAACGCTAGTTTTTGAGACACCACAAGCAGAGAATTTATTTGAGATAGTGATGCACCTTCCTGAAAAGTACCGCATTGTTATCCACTTATATTACTACGAGGACTATGCAGTTCGTGAAATCGCGGATATCTTAAAGCTGAGCGAAAGTAACGTAAAAATTAGATTATCGCGCGGTCGCGCGCTGCTCAAAGAAGCATTGAAGGAGGAATGGGATGATGACAAATAAGGACCGATACAAACAGGCGTTTTCTGCACTTTTGTCCTCCCAGCAATTTCAATTGAAGGAGGAAGAAATGGCGCAAATTCATAACAAACACAAAAAAAATATTGCAGTCGCAGCAGCAATTGCATGTGCCGTCGTTATCGGTGGTTCTGGAACTGTATATGCCGCAGACATTGGTGGTATTCAGGAAAAGCTTTCTGTATGGCTTTATGGAAAACAGACCGAAGTAGATGTCACCGAAAATGAGAATGGCGGATACACCCTTTCCTACGATCGCGGAAATGGAACAGAAGAAATGTCTGCTTATGGCGGTGTCAGCATTGATCCAAACGGCAGTCAGACTTGGCTAACTGCTGATCAACTTGCCACAACCATCAGTGCGTCTGCCAGTATCGAAAAAGACGCGGACGGCAAAGTATGGATCTATTATTATGACCAGAAACAAGATATAACAGATCTGTTTGACAAAAATGGTATTTGCCAAATCACAATGACACATGAAGGGAGAAGCATCTTTCTGACTATCTCTGAAAATGAATACGGTGGATATTCTTTGACACAGACTGATGACACCCCAGAGACTTCTACAAGCACCACGACTACCACCACCACTACAAATATTATCACCACAGAGGACTAATTTAGAATCGAGTAGGGAAGATAAATCTTCCCTACTCGATTCTAAAATTTTCTTCCCCCGCCACCATGTGTCCTGCCAGAGGAAGAAACATGTGTCTTAGAACCACTGCTAGAGCTGCTCTCTTTCTGTCGTACTTTTCGGTCAACATACGAATACAGAAACAGTTCTCTGGATTCTGTCACATGCATACTACCGTTCTTTATATACGCTGATGCAGTCGGCTGAGACTGCACTGATTTCATGTTAAAACGCATCACAACAGTAGTAATAACTGCTAAAAACAATCCAATTAGCAGAGCCCTACTAAAATAATATCCAATGGAAAACGGCTTTTTGGGAAGTGCACTAACATCATATGGTTCACTCATCCTTGCCTGCGCAATAAACTCATCACAAAGGCGCGCAAAACAAGTAAATGCATCCTCATAATCGCCGTCACCCAACGTCAGAAAAATTTGTTCTAATATATAAGTTATCCCCGCATCCGTAAACACAGTAATCCCATATCCTGACGTGGAAATCCACAAATCTCTATCTTCCATACTCACAAGAAGCAGTACGCCATCTCTTTCTACCCCAAAACCATAACCATTCTCATCATACAAATCATCTGCGTATGCTGTAGGTGTTTTTCCATCAAGCGTATTTGTTGTAACAACAACAATATCAAGCTGTTGTCTATCACTAATCTCATCCAGCACTGCTAAAACCCTACTCTCTTGTGCATCTGTCAATAAATCCGCCGAATCCACAAGTCTTGAAGCAGTTTCCACCTCCGCGAAAGCCACTGTGCCAAAGGACAGACAGAGTATAAGCATCAACATAAAAGTCCAAATATGTTTTCTCACAATTAGCACCTCCTAAAACAGCCACAACAAATAGCTAATGCCAAATGCTGCGATGCTGAAAATACCCCATAAACCAAACAGCCATCTTACAAAAGCGCTGTTGTCTACGGGCAGATTGCCAATCAACTTTCCAGTCTGTCCATTCATTGCAAAAGTGTATTTGGTATTCTTCCAAGTCGTATTTAGTATCCACACAGGATATAACGCATAGTGCGCTTTTCCATTTTGAAGGCGAATACTGGTAGATTCTGGAATTACTGAAATATAGCCTTGAACCGTTTTTGCAAAACTATCCTGTGTGCTCTTCTTGACACGCTCATTTGCACGCTCAATACTTTGCTGTGCATCCACATCATATTTATCTGCTAGATACCCAGCTAAATACGCCGTCTGAAAATCTACTGCTTCCCCAAAATTAAATGGTTCTAAAGATTCCATCAAATCATCTGGCATTTTGGAAGAACCATCTACTGGAACGCGCTCAAAGCAGATTGTTCCACTGCGTATTACCGCATAGTGGTTAGTCTGTGTATAGTAATAATTGCTGTCACTCCAACTGCGAATTCGCGTGGCTCTGTAGCGAATATTTGCCTCTGCCTCCGCGTCAAAAAGCCAAAATGACACATAAATTCCTTTTACTTCGTCAATATGATTCTGGTCTTTAAACACTTTGGGCAAAAACGGTTTATTTTTATAGTGTCTTTGTAATGCTTCCTTTGCCGCCTTTTTATCCAGTTTAAATGGAATCACATAATCTGGTTTTAATGCGCCGGAAAACTGTCCCATCATTACTACAGGATTTCCACAGTAAGGACAAGAAGTCGCCGCAGTATTTTCGTCTCCAATAATTTCTCCGCCACAAGATTTACATACATATGTTCTAAGTCCGTCCACCTCTCCATCTTGCCACTCAGGGTTTGACGAAACTTCCCACTCCATCTGGTCTGCCTGCTCGTTCTGTAACTCGTCATCATATCCAGCTAGTGTCTCCATCTCAAACTCTGTATCACAGAATGGACACTTCATTTTCTGAATGGAACTGTCAAATGAAATCGCACCACCACAACAGGGACACTTATATTCCTTTAATTGAGCCATTCTTGTTATCTCCTGTCATTTTCGTCAAAGACATCCCCACACTCCGGGCAAAATTTGGGTGGATGCGCTGGATCTTCTGGCTCCCAGCCGCACTTGTCACACCGATAAAGCGGGGTTCCCTCTGGCTTCTTTGCGCCGCAATTTTGACAGAATTTACCCTTATTCACGCTGCCACACGAACAAGTCCACCCATTATTTTCAGGCTTTGGCGCACCACATTCTGGACAGAATTTTCCTGTTGAGACCGCACCGCAAGAACATTTCCAGTTGTCAGTAGACGCAGATGTCGGAGCTGGAACAGGTGCCTGCTGCTGTCCCATTGCAAACAAGTTCTGCGCATTTGTGCCACCTGCATTCATTGCCATACCCATCCCCACAAAACCATTCATCGCGCCGGAAGCATTTCCTGCTGCAGTCCGCATCGCATCCGCCTGCGCGCCAACCAATGTAGCACCTGCCATATTTGGATTTTGCAAAACAGCTGTGCGTTGAAGTTGCTTAATCATCTCTGCATCCTCTGGCGGCAGTGAAACTGACCCGAGTGCAATGCTAACAACTTTAAGTCCGCGCAACTTGCCCCACTTGGTAGAAAGTGTATCGTTCATGGCTTCCTCTAATTCCGTATTGTGCGAGACAATCTGGTTTGGACGTAACTCCAAATCCGACAATTTGCCAAACGCCGGCTGTAATGCGCTGATAAACTCTGTTTTTAACTGTTTTTCAATCTCATCTCTAGTATATGCCTGTTCTACATTGCCACAGACCTTTGCGTAAAATAGAAGCGGATCTGCAATCATATAAGAGTACACTCCCGAGCAGCGTATAGAAACATCCACGTCAAGGCCAAGCCTAGAATCTACAACGCGAAATGGAATTGGATTTGGCGTTCCAAACTTGTTATCCATAATCTCCTTGACATTAAAATAATAGACACGCTGATCTTTTCCTGTATCGCCACCATATGTAAAGCGCTTGCCAATTGTGCGAAATGTATCAGCAATCCCCTTTCCAAGACTGCCCGAAAAAATACTAGGCTCTGTCGAGGTATCATAAGTAAACTGCCCTGGTTCTGCACAGACCTCAACAATTTTCCCCTGCTCTACAATAATCATACACTGTCCATCTGCAACGGCAATACCAGAACCATTGGAGATAATATTGTCGTTGCCTTTGGTGTTAGAAGAACGACTATTAATGCGTTTTTGTCCTTTCACCACAAGTACATCCTGCTCTAATGCATCACAATAGAAAAATTCTTTCCACTGGTCAGCAAGTGTTCCACCGACAGCCCCAATTGCTGCTTTGATAAGTCCCATAATAATACTCCTTTCCAAATTTAAAGTTTTTGTTACAATATTCTTATACATGATTGCTACAATGATTATGAGCGTGCAAATTGGTTCTATTTCAGCAGAACGGACTCGCACGCCATTTCTTATCTATTATACCAAGTCTCTGGCAAGACGGCTAGACCTAGCCACAAAAAAATAGCAAATTGTAACAATCGGGGCACTAAAATTCAAAAAGCCATCAGCGTTCTTGCTGCGCGCTTCTACAATCCGCCAAAGGCATATCGGAAGAAAAAATGACTCCCGCCACTAATACGAATAAGTTGCTTACTGCCTATAGCGACGAAAATCATTCCATATCTGATATCTTATTTTTTAAATTCTATCTCTTGATTCTGATTGTAATCGTTGATTTTAGAGATTATTTTATCATAAATTATTCTATCTCCTTGATAATCTTCTCTATATCTAATAAGTGCATCTTTTAAATCTATTATTTTGTCTACAATATCATTTTCTACTTCTCCATCCAGCAGACAATTAACAACTTGGCTTATCTTACATATATTCAGATTAGAATCCCTGTCCTTAAGTATCTTATATTGATTATTATCTTTTTCTAATCCAATATACATTGCCGCCAAATAAGTATTGACAGCCTTTTCTTTCAATGCACTTTCAGCATAAGATTCTGCGATGAATTGCATCTTCCAAATGCGTTCTCTTGTATTATCCGCGTTTTCGATGTTCTCATAAAAATGAATTGCATTTTTATAAAGTTCATCAATAACAGGCTGTGCTTTTTCATATTGCTCAAGATGAATATATGTCCTAATCCTATCACTTGTAATATACCAGTAATTTCCATTAAACTTGCTAAACTCATATAAGTTTAAAATGGGAATTACGATTTGCAGAGCCTTTTCTAAACAGTAAATCTGCATTTCATAATTCTCTACATATCGATAGGAATCTGCTGCATTTTTCCATATTTCAATTTTCTGTTCCTCATCACCTGCTTTTTGCAACTGATGTTCTGCCAATATATGATATTCACATTTCTTTCTAAGTGTTATTATCTGATTATCCTCATAATCCTTATCATTTGACAGTATTTCTGCCTTTGTTTCATACAACAAACTTTGAATATAATTGTCCTGAAGTTCATACTGTAAGTAAAATTCTTGTGCCAAATCGCAATTTTTTTCTGCTTCCTTTATAAACTGATAGGGATACTCATTAAAAAGTTTTGCATATTCTATCAATAACATTACATGATACTTGTCAAACCCATCTATTTTTGTGTTTTTTGCAATAAAACTTAAAATTAGCTTTTCCTTAATTTCTTTTGTATTATAATCACCAATTCTATCTAAAATGGTAAAAATTTCTGCAAAACAAATATTCTCTTTCTTTATATACTCTACAATAAAATCAAAAATCTCCTCTTGTATTTCATTATTTCCAAGCATTTTGTAATATTTAATACACTCCTGCCACAATAACTCCTTTTTTTGAGATTCCATTTCAATCTTGTACAAAATATAATATGCCGCAAGAACATATAGCACTGCATAAGAGCAATCTTCTTTTAATGTATCTGGTTCTTCATAGTGTATAAGTTCCAACGCATATGTCTTTGCCTTCTCAAAATCTTGTAATTCTATCAAATTGTTTATTAAATCCATACAAATATAAGACGTATATGAAAAACAGGCATCTGGATCTTTCTCATTTGCTTTGTCGCAGTCTAGCACTTTTTCTAAACATTCAATCCCTTTTTCTGGGTTCCCCATTTTTAAGTAAATATGTGCAATACTCTGCATTACACTTTCATAACTTTCGTCATCCTCTTCATAAGCTTTATTATAGTATTCAATTGCCTTCTCATAATTCTGTTCTTTCTCATATTTTTCGGCCAATGCGCTGCAAGATATATCATGTATATAATGATAGGTGGTTACACCTTCCTTTTCAATAATAAAATCTGCACTTTGTCCACTCATTTTCATTCTTAATGCATCAATTTGTTCCTGATACCAATATGCTTTTTCTACATCTGAGAAAAAATCCGATCGATATAAAAAGAAATAATCTTCCCCGGAATAAAAATCTTGGATTTTTTTATAGTAATTCTCTTTCTCGTCTACTGTATAAGAAGACTTTGGCAGCAATTCTGTTACAATATCATACATTTCAATAATTTTATAATAAATCCGATCCAGATTCGGATTGTGCTCTGAAGAATACCACCACATATTCTCTGCAAGCATATTATCCATCTCACTGGCAAGGTTCATATATTCTCTAATCTTATCATTTATATCTTGTGCATGGTATTGACAGCACATCATCGCTTTATCCAACAGTCCTTCCATTTGTCCAAGTTGATTTGCCAGATAATCTTCTGTTTCAAGCTCTGATTCAATCATGTCCTCACAGTCATTAAGCAACCTAATTTTCTTTTTATAAATTTGTTGCAAAATATCATAGCCTTCTTTGCTGTCCTGAAGCAAACAGATTCGTTCCGCCTCATCAAGCTTATCTTTCTTAGCAAATAACAAACATAGTTTTGCATAAACAATACTTAAGCCAGTTATTCTGCTCATAAACACATCAAATACTTTAGTTTTCATTTGTCTTTCTAAATAACTATCAGTGTCAGCAGCAATATATCGATTCATACCATAAACAATATTGGGACAATTTTCTGCATTGGGATTCAAATTTTTATACATTAGGTCTTGAATTATCTGATGAAGTGAAATCTTATCCGATTTTTCGTTGTATTCGATCCAACCTCTTTTGATTAATTGCTTGAGCTTTTCTGAAATATGGTCTATAGGACAAATCTCTTCAAATTTTTGTTTTTTTATCCGTATATTTGCTAATAATGATAAGCTTCCTATCACTTCTTTTTCTGTGTCTTCAAATCCCGATACATCAAACAAAGTTTCCAGATGATGATTGATAGACTCCGCGCGAAGACGATGGTCCTTTCTTTGCTTGACGCTGATCTCTTTCGTATTTGTG
The DNA here is from genome assembly GCA_011959805.1 of Lachnospiraceae bacterium. Taxonomy (GTDB): domain Bacteria; phylum Bacillota; class Clostridia; order Lachnospirales; family Lachnospiraceae; genus COE1. The sequence goes on from BLMC01000023.1 coordinate 17,419, forward strand.
GTTCCTTCTTTTTGCATAAAACATTCAAGTAGCTCTGTGGGAGCTTCCTCAGAAACTCTTAAATATTTTGCAATCATCTCAACCGTCATTGTATGATAATCCACGTATTCTACTAATTTTTTAATTGCAATTGTGTTTTCTGTATCATATGAAATCTCATTATAACTTGAAAATAAACGCAAAACATCCTCTATATTTTCCATTTTATCAACAATGATTTGCTGATAATTATAGTCTCCAAAATTCATTCTCGATGTTACAATAAATTTACATGGACAGCAAAATAATACTTCCAGATGCTCATCAAAATCCACATCAAAATTGTCAATAATTATCAAATCTTTATCGCTTACTGTTTGTTTTAAAATCTCTATCTTTCTTTTGAAATAATCAATATCACTTTCTTTTTCATCTCTTTCTACATGATTTATCGGAATCTCATCATTCACTAACGATACAATATTTTTGTCAAATACAGCAAATACAATTGTATTATATTGATTTCGATATCTATTTGCATATTGTTTTGCAAGCTCTGTCTTTCCAATTCCACCAATGCCTGAAAGAAATAACAATTGATTTTTCTCCATAATATGATGCATATCATCAAGTTCTGATTCTCTCCCAATAAAACAGGCTGTGTTATACTGAAACGAATCAATAAGATACACAGCATCTATATCCGAGAGTGAAATCAATGTATCTAAACAATCAATCACTTGTTGCATATTCTTCCATCTTGGAATAATAGATGCTGACAATGTATTTTTAAAAAAGTCTGTTAATACATAAAAGAGTTGGGGCCGATATTTTTCGCTAAAATACTGCATTTTATTCAATTGATATCTGCTGGAAATCCTGCACTCTTCCAAAGTAACCTTTCTGCCAAATAACTGATAGAACATTACTGCTCCAACGGCAAAAATATCTGTGTGCGTTCCTATTTTATTTATTTTTCCTTGAATCTGCTCAGGCGGTGAAAATCCATCGGAAAATGTCAATCCAAATCTTTTTGCTGACGACATCTCTTCTTTTCTTATTACAGAGTCAAAATCAAACAATAAAATATGTTCCTCTGTCTCAGGAAGAATAAATATATTTTCCGGCTTGATATCAAGATGCAGATATCCATTATCATGATATTTTTTTATTAATTCAGCCAAACTTTTCATGTGTATTAATAATTCTGTTAATGACCGATCTTGATATTTGCTATAATCAGCCCCTTCACTTAAAGCCACAATGATATAACAAGTATTGTTACAAAAAAAGATATCCGAAGAGTTTGTGGTAGAATTTATTAATCCCACTGTATTTGCTATCGCTACATTCCTTTGATACGCCTGAATAAATCTCTCCTTTGCAGTTATAAAATCATCTTCATGTGTCCCAAAAGGCACAAGCGCACCATTATCAGTTCTTGTCATAAGCAAATAACTTGGATAACATTCCTTAATTCTAGTACAATGTACCACACCAATAGAATCTGTATACTCTGCGTCATATACAATGCAGCTTGCACCACGACCAACTTCTGAATTGATTTTAATCTTTTTGTTGTTAGATTCTTCTAACTGATATCCAATTTGTAATGCAACTCTATTATCTTTCATAATTATATCCTCTTGTATGCCTTGACACGCATACCAATCAATAGCTTAAAAAGCCTTTTTAAACTTATTCCTCACTCATAAAGTTCATAGACATATGCACCGTTCGCTGCTGCAATTCTTTTCTTTTTCCTGCTGTAAAACTTTTTTCTTCAGAAAGGTATCCTGACACTCTTCTAAGTCTTCTAATTTTATCAGACTTACAACAGGGACAACGTTCAATAATTCTTCCAGTAAAACCGCAACAACAACAATTGTCCATTGGAAAATTAATCCCAATATAATTGCAATCATTTTTATATGCATATTCAATAATCTCTTTTACTGCTTCTATATTTCTTTCGGGCATTTCCTTCAACTCCACATAAGTAATGGAACCGCCATTGCACAAACGATGAAATCTACCTTCAAAGTCAATTTTCTCTTTATAGTTTAGTTCCATTGTTACAGGAACATGAAAGGAATTGGTATAGTATCCTTTTTTACAAGCCTTAAAATTCTTACCCATATTCTCATTGTCAAACTGTGCAAAGTTCCCTGTCACGCCTTCCGCTGCTGTTGCCAACAAAGAAAAATTTAGTGTTTCCTCTCGTGTTATCTTATCGGTGTAGTCTCTCATGCGTTCTATTATTTCAATTGCCATTTTATAATGCTTATCTATTATAGAAGGCATTTCAATGTCTTTTCCTACTATTGTGCCAATTGCATCCCACAAGCCAATAAATCCAATTGCTAAGGTTCCATTCTTTAACATTGTAAAAGCATGATGTTTGTCTGAATCCAAATAGTATTTTTCATCATAGTATTCCTCAAACATTCCTTTCTCACACAATGTATGAAATCTGTGAAGTAATACTTCCTTTGCACTCTCTAGGTTTTCGTCTAACAGAGAATAAAAGGTTTCCATATTGCCATTGCACTGATAAGCCATCTGTACTAAATTTAATGTAACACAAGCTATATTTCCTCTGTTCAATGACCCTTCCCGTCCATTTACATTGGTGACAACCCTTGTTCTACATCCCATAATTCCAATTGTCTCAGGCAAATACATTTTATTGCTAATGCTATCACAGTTAAAATAAGTTGGTATCATTCTCTTGGCAGTTACGCTAAGTGCCTTACAATACAAATCATAATTTACAGCATTCTGCTCAAGATTTATCTCCCTTTTCATCTTAAAAACCATATTGGGAAAAATAAACGGATTTCCTCTATCATCTCCTTTTTCATATGCCTCAAGCATTCGTAACGTTGCTCTTCTGCCATTCAAACTGGTGTCCAGTCCAAAATTAAATGTAACATAAGGCTTTTCACATCCTTTTCGCGTGCTCATATTCAGGTCAAGAAAAAACTCATGAAATGCATCGATTATTTCTGTATCGCTCTCCCCTCCTACATAAGATGCAATATCCGAATCAAAATTGATAAATCCAATTCCCCCCGACTGCCTATTTGCTAAATCCACAATTTTCCTATATAGTGCACACAGCATTCCTCTAAAACTTCTGCTGCGATTGCCAATCATATCCATTACAGAAACTCCCAAACAATTATAGGTAATGTCATAGTATTCTAAATCATGGATATGGCAAGTTCTGTCTCGATGCTTTTTTGCGTTTTTTTCAGGCACAATATTATTAAGAACCTCGTTTTTTCTATAGTTTTGCCCAGCTTCTAATATTTCACCTGCTGGATTTCTCTTTCTGTCCGCCAAATCTATCATTTTCTTCATTGTTATTATTCCTCCGCATAAATAGACAAACTTATTTCATTAATTGTTTCCTTGTCAATAAAATACATTTTTTGATTTGATGAGCCAACAAATTGTATATTTGGATTTTTCAAGTTATTTATAAATTCTCCTGTCTTGATATAATTTAGAAACTTTAGTAATCGTTTGGGAACTTTCTCAAACTCCCATCCTGTATACAAACAAATATTATATCCCTTTGACTGTAAGCACTCCACTAAAGTAACTAAATTTTCTAACTGCTCTAAAGGTTCCCCTCCTGAAATTGTAATTTTTTTGTTGCAGCACTTCTTGTCTATGTACTTTATTAATTGCTCAATCTCTATCATAACTCCCTTTCCATGTTCCTTGATTGCAGCATTGTGACATTCTTTACAGTTTTTGCTGCATCCTTGCAGAAATAAAACGCTTCTAATCCCCGGACCATCATCGCAGCTGTTTTCCAAAAACCCTGCACATTCAATTGTGTTCATTTTCTTTTAAAACCTCCGTTGTTCCTAATCATTGCAATTTCTATTTCTTTGTGATTAATTTACACTTCAAATTATAACTGCTTTAATATATAAGTTTGTAATTGTGATTTTGTCTCTATTTGGTCTTATGTCGGTAGCGCACACCACAATACAAATACCAATAACATTCTTAACATGATATTTTAATTCTCATTATAATTTACTTTAGACTTTGTTTTGCACAGGTATCTGATCAGTGTAAAAAACATTAATCTATAATGTTAGTATACATCATTTTTTGTAGATTTTTGAACTATTTTCAGATATAATTATGATAATCAAAATTTATTATAATTGGAGGTTCTTTTTATGAATGATGGCTTTACAATCCACAATCAAAATGATATTTATGATTATTGTTATATTGATTTTTTGGAGGAAGCTGTTGATTATCTCATTAATCCCGATTCTTTTCGTTCATTTGGTAAAGGATTGACTGAATTACTAATAAAAAAAGGCTATTCAGGAGATACGACTAATGTGAAAGAATTATCGACATATCTAATTGAAAGATTAAGAAAAATAAATTCATCAATTGGAGCTGGAACTGTGAATTCTTGGTTTTCTGGAAATCATAGTCCAAAGATTGAGGCCGGCAGCAGAAATAAAATCTATGAAATTTGTTTTGCCTTAGAACTATCATACGAAGAAACAGTATGGTTTTTTCAGCATGTATATTATGACAGGGCATTTAACTGCCATACGATAACAGAAGCTATCTATTATTATTGTTTCTTACATAACCAAACCTATACAGACGCGCAGGAAATTATACAGTACGTTGAAAATGCTCCTACACTTGCTACAGATTCAGAAGAAACTGCAAACTATACGCAATTTGTCAAAAATCATATTGGTGAACTTCAGTCTGTTGCAGAACTAAAAGAATTTTTAATCCAAAACAAGCAAAATTTTAATTCTTGGAATAAAAGTGCCTTAAAAACACTTAACAAGTTAGTCCTTGAACTGCTCGGTCCTCCTGAAAGTAAAACGACAATTGATACTTTAAGACAAACGATTAACAAAAATCAAAATAAAAGCGAAAATAAACTAACCTTTGATTTATCATATTATCAAAACTGTGGGTTATTAATAAGAGAACTTTTATTCGATTCTCAAAATCCCCTTACAAACACTACAAGTTCTCCTGCACAGTATATCTATGAATTAATAGAAAACAAAAATATCCAAAAAAATAATTTTATCTTAATCCGTAGCTTGGAAACGACCAAAATTTCTCGAAAAAGTGAAAAAGTTCCAGTGCCATATATTGTACGCAACAATTTCCCAAGTCGCAAAATAATATCAGATGTTCTTTCAGAAGACAAAGTTTTGGTTTCAAAGTCCTACGATTCGATTCGTAAAATGATTATACTACTTGATTTTTGTCGTTTTTGGATAACTGTGAAACTTGAAAATGAAGATAGTAATCTCTCCATAGATGATTCATTATCAGAGATTTATCTTGAAGAAACAAACGCTTGTCTATATCAGTGTGGCTATGAAGAGTTATATGCTGGCAATCCTTACGATTGGATTTTTTTGTGTTGTGCCCGAAGTGATAATCCTCTCGAATATTTTAGATTGTTCATTGGAGAGTTATGGGAAAAAGAATCGAATGATACTGAATGATAACTGCTTAGACTTGCTAAACTCTTCCACCTGTAAAAACTACTTTATGTTTTTATAAATTTTGTGATGTGGTAAATATATGTTTATAAAATAAAGAGTGTCTGAAAAATGTTTTCTGTCAGATGAGTATCACGCAAATGACAAAACTATTTTTCAGACACTCTTTTAAAATTTTATACGAATCTCACTTCATGCAATAAAAAGTCTTCTATTTTTAAAGCGATAAAAATATATTACCTTCTGTCTATTTCGCTTCCTATTTTATCGCCCCCTAACAAGCCGATAATTCCACCGATAATTGCACCTGGAATTGTACCTGCAATCGCTCCAATCGGTCCTCCTGCAATTCCAATATGAGCACCCTTTACAGCTCCTGTGACTACTCCAACTATCATTCCGCCCAAACCACAAACAATTTCATTTTCTCTTTCCATGATGTTTCCTCCTAAAACAAGTTTGTTTTTTGTTGCATCATTATGATAACACATTGGATTATATTAGTTTGTAATTGTAATTTTTTCTATTAATATTTATATATGCTATTTTTACGTGAAACTGTCCATATAGCACAGACAAAATATATATTTCTCTTCTCTCCACTTCGCGCGGGGCGTCTGTCAGCTTCTGTTGATATTTTTCCTTTAGACGTCCACGTGCATAATAAATCCCCCTGCCCTCTACCAATCACTAGAGAACAAGGGGATAAAACCATTATGCCTTTTTACTTTCTTTTACTTTGGCAAATATTGCCTGTAACAGAATAAAGAAGCAAAGTAATATCGCTGTAATAATATTCGCCCACGAGCTAACAAGCTTTCCGTTTGATTTCACAAGCGTTGAAATTGTACCGTTTATTAGCACACCGACCAAAGAGCCAAGAACATTGCCCACACCGCCAGTCAAGAGTGTTCCACCAATAACAGACGAAGAAATGGCATCCATTTCCAAACCAGTTGCCTGTGTGGTGGTACCGCACATGGTATTTAGACAATAGCAAATACCACCAATAGAAGTCAATAAACTACACAGTGTATAAGTCATCAATTTCGTTCTTTTAACATTCAGCCCCATCAATGTTGCAGATACCTGATTGCCTCCTACTGCATAAATACTTCTGCCAAACTTTGTATATTTTAGCATCAGGAAAACAAGAATTACAACTAAGAGTGCTACAACAACCGTCGGCCGAATAAACGGTGTCTGATAAATTCCCTTTTTGTTGACATATCCACCAAATGGAATGCTGATTTTAGTATTAGAAATTGCCGTAAACAATTTGTCCGAAACAATACTTACTTGATCCTTACAGATAACTGCGGTCATACCTCTGGCAAAAAACATGCCGGCCATCGTAACAATAAACGGCTGAATCTCAAGATACGCCACACAATACCCCTGCACCAATCCAAAGATAGCCCCAATCACCAACACCAATATCATCAACACTGGGCTACTCATACCCCAACGTTCCATGCCAACTGCAAGAAACATACAATCCATAGCAATCAGAGAACCAACTGAAATGTCAATGCCCCCCGTCAGCATTACACAAGTCATACCGGCTGCGACGGCAATCAATCCTGCATTATTGATAAGTACATTCAGAAAAGTCTGAAGATGGGTAAATCCTTTGTTCGCATAAATAATGCAGCCACCAGCATACATAACAACAAACAAAATTACAGTGATTGCCAATAATATATTATTTCCTCCAAGCTTTAATTTTTTCATGCTTATGCCGCCTCCTTTGCTCCTGCCTTTTTAGCGGACAGTTTTTTGAAATAATCTTTTACCGGCTGCGACTGAATAACTACAATTAAGATTACCACAATTGCCTTAAACACGGGTGCCTGTGCAGAAGAAACACCCAGTGCATACAATGTTGTCGTAATTGCCTGAATTGTATAGGCACCGATAATGGAACCTGCCAAATTAAATTTGCCGCCGCCAAGACTATTGCCTCCCAGTGCGACTGCAAGGATTGCATCAAGTTCCATATTTAGACCAATGTTATTGGTATCGGCAGAATAAATCCTACAAGTTGCAACCAGACCAGCGATACCTGCGCACAGACCACAAATCACATAGCATAGTAAAATAATTTTTGCAGAATTAAAACCAGAAATTCTGGAAGCTTTTTTGTTGATGCCGACACTCTGTATATACGTTCCAAGCGCTGTCGATTTCAATACAATAGAAGCGATTGCTACACAGATTGCTGCAATCAAAATGGGTGTTGGAATAATACCGCAGTACGCACCAAAAAATTGAAAAGAAGGAACACGCACATACACAATATTACTGTTACATAAAAGCAGTCCAATTGCCCTGCCCGCAGACCACAAAATCAGTGTGGCAACCATAGGCTGTATATTCATATAAGCCACTAAAAAGCCATTGAACAGACCACATACACAAGCAATTGCAATCCCTGCAAGCATTCCTACCCAGAGTGGAACAGCATATTCACTCACATTAGTCACACCGTAACCTGCAAGCAACATACAGCAAAGACCACCAGACAAACTCATTACAGAACCAACAGAAATATCTGTACCTGCCGACGCGGATACCACCAATGTCATACCAATTGCTAGAATCGCCACCTCACTACCGCGATTCAATACGTCAATTAGACGCCCATACAAAATACCATTGTTAATACTTATCGAAAAGAAACCAAATGGAGCATTCCCGCTTGCAATATCGTAAATTACATTGATCATCATGACAAGAATCATACTAAAAATTGGCAGAAACAGCTTCATTTTTGTAAGTTTTTTAACTTTATCCATTATTTTCCACCTCCCGCAATTGCTTTCATGACACCTTCTTGCGTCAAGTCGTCACCGCTAATTTCCCCGACTTTGGCACCATCTCTAAGCACTGCCATACGATTGCAGGTACGAAGCATTTCTTCTATCTCTGAGGAAATAAACATCACACTCTTTCCCTCATCCGCCAACTTAAGCACCAACTTTTGAATCTCGGTCTTGGTTCCAATATCAATACCACGAGTTGGCTCATCAAGAATCAAGAAATCAGGGTTGGTCGCAAGCCACCTTGCCAGAATCGCCTTTTGCTGGTTTCCGCCGGAAAGCTGTTTAATTAGCGTTTCCCTACTTGCAGTCTTGATTTGTAGCATCTCAATAAATTTGTCTGCAATTTCAATCTGTTTTGCCATTGGAATTTTCTTAAAAATGCCCTGTTTTGCTTGCATTGCAAGGATAATATTTTCACGGACAGACAAATCACCAATAATCCCTTCTGCTTTTCTGTCATCTGGTAATAATCCCATTCCCAGATTCATAGCGTCAATTGGATTTTTAATGGTGACTTCTTTTCCTTTTACTTTCAATGTACCCGTCTGTGCTCTATCCGCACCGTAGATTGCACGTGCCAACTCACTTCGCCCGCTGCCAAGCAATCCAGTCAGGCCAATAACCTCGCCTTTATGTATTTCCAAGTCAAATGGTTTAATCGTTCCCGCATGACTTAACCCTTTCGCGTCAATGACAAGCGGCTCTTTTGATTTATCGCCGCTCCCTTCTTGTTTAATGCTGGCAAGGTCATCAAAATCTTTTCCCATCATAGCCGCAACCAACTTCACACGAGGAAGTTCCTCAATCGTATACTCTCCAACCAACGTGCCATTTCTAAGCACTGTAATGCCATCACACACTTCATAAACCTGTTCAAGGAAATGTGTCACAAACATAATGCCAACACCTTTTTCACGAAGTCTTCTCATCATGACAAACAATTTTGCAACCTCGTTGTCGTCCAATGAAGAAGTTGGCTCATCCAGAATTAAAACCTTGCAATCCATATCCACTGCGCGGGCAATCGCAATCATTTGTTGTAGTGCAAGCGAGTATTCTTCCAAATTCTGCGTCACATCAACATCAAGTTCCAATTCTTGCATTAATTTTGCAGCCATCTCATTCATTTTCCTTCTATTTACCGTGTGAAACTTTGTCATTGGTTCCCGACCGATAAATAGATTTTCTGCCACGGATAAATTGGGACACAAGTTGACTTCTTGGTATACAGTAGAAATTCCTTTGCGCTGCGCATCGAGGGTATCTCGATTTACAATAGGTCCGCTAATACCATCGAGATGAATCTCTCCAGCTTCAAACTTATTGACCCCGGTAAGACATTTAATCAGTGTGGATTTTCCGGCACCATTTTCGCCCATGAGCGCACGAATTTCGCCCTTTCTTAGATTAAAATCCACATTTTGCAACGCTTTTACACCGGGAAAGGTCATACAGATTCCTTTTGCACTCAAAACAATATTTTTGTCCATATCGCCATCTCCTCTCCAGAGTTTTTCTGTAAAAATGAATGTACACAACAGTAGAGCATGTTTGAAAAATCATTTCTGCGCGCCGCGCGTACCAGTTTACACAAACTTCCCTATTCTCCTACAAACACTGTACATCAGACAGAAAACATTTTTCAAATATGCTCTTGCAGCGCCAAATATGTGAGGGGAGAAAAACAAGTTCTCCCCTCTGCCAACACATCTTTTCTGTTATAAATCTATAGGAACAAATTAATATGCACGACCATCCAATACTTCCTGACTCATTGTTACTGCATAGTTGCTTGTAATTCCCGGTGCCACAAATGCTTCATCTTTTACCAATGTCCATGCATCAACCGCTTCGCCTGCCTGCAATTTCTTAATAACGTCTTCCGCAAAACCTGCCTGCAAAGGATTGCACTCTACGTTGCAAGTAATCTTTCCATCAAGAGTATACTGAAGACCATCATGTGTTGCGTCGAAGGAAATGATTGTCACATCACCATCAACACCATATGTAATGCCTGCTGCATCCATCGCATCCATTGCACCGTAAGCCTCGTTGTCATTCTGGCACACTACAACGTTGAAATCGCTGTAAGACTTAATAAAGGACTCCATAACTTCCTGTCCGCCTGCCTGTGTAAAATCACCAGACTGAGAATCAAGCACTTTCCAATTTGCGTTCTGCGCAACAATATTGTTAAAGCCTTCTGTACGTCCAAGTGTTGCAGATGCACCTACAGAACCCTCGATTACAAGAATGTTTGCATCCTCGCCATTTAGGTACTCAGCAAGCCAATTTCCTGCTGCCTCGCCCTCTGCAACCATATCGCAGCCAAGTGCCGTTGTATAGAGTGATGGATCTGCATCCACTGCACGGTCTACAATCAATACTGGAATGCCTGCATCCTTTGCTTCCTGAAGAACGGTATCCCATCCTGCGGACTGAATTGGAGCGATACAGATATAGTCTAACTCCTGCTCAATAAATCCACGAACGGTTTCAATCTGAACTGCATGGTCATTATCGCAGTCTACAAAAGACAACTCATAGCCGTTTTCTGCGCTGAATGTGTCCTGATAATTTTTTGTGTTTGCTGCACGCCAGTCAGACTCATGGCCAACCTGCGCAAAGCCTACACTGATAGTTTCACCGTCTGCTGCGGGTGCTGGTGCTTCCGCCTGGCTCTCCGCGGGTGCTTCTGCCTGACTTTCTGCTGGTGCTTCTGCTTGACTTTCTGCGGGTGCTGGGTCTGCTTCCTGATTCTCTGCTGGCGCAGGTTCCTGATTTGCCGCTGGTGCATCAGAACCTCCACAAGCGGTAAGGCTTGCAACTGTCATTGCTGCAACGAGTAACGATACTACTTTTTTCTTCATTTTTATTTCCTCCCAAAATGATCTTTGTCAGAAGCTTTTTAACTCCTGTAAGATAATTTTAACGCAAAATTATTTGTGAATCAACCTTGTTTTGTGCATTTTATATAATTTCGTACAAGTAAACAATACAAATTTATGCATATTTCATGTTTTTTTGGTACTAATTCTATATAATAAGTATAATATCTTATGATTTAGTGTAATATTTTATGATTTTAATGCAAAATCAGGGTATTTTTGACAGAATTTGCGTATTGAATTCTTTTTTATTTACAAAAAAATTGAACAAATTATTAAGAAACTTTGAATATTTTAAGCAATGTATGAACAAAATAAGAAAATTTTCACTATTTTATTGAATGTAAAATCGAAAAATAAATCTGGAAATATTGTGTAGAGACAATTTATTTTCCCTACTTGCACATTGGACGTGAATAGCCTGCATAATTCCTCTTTGCGTTCGTATGCATAAAAAGAAGCACAAAAGTTGTCCGTTATAACCAAATATGTTAAAGAAAAAGGGCTATCGGTAAAATGATATGCCCTCCTTCAATCAATCTTTATGCACAGGAAACATAGAAAATATTTTCCTGATGGTACAAGCTTAACTACTTCCATAAAACATAATAATTTGCGACAATACGCAATAGCGGACCATCCTATCAATCATTGATTGTAAAAACTGTATCCATTTCCTAAGCCCCTCTCTTATATCGTGTATACACATACGTATAAATTTTCTGTCGGTAATCTGAAATGCTAACTTCGTCATAGCATACTGGTAATTCTGCCCAGAGTGTATCTCGAATAAGATTCTCTATTTCCGCTCTTGTATCTTGTTTATCCGTCCAATGATCAAACTCAGAAATTTTGGCTTTTATCTTCTGAAGCAGTGTAACCGCAACCCCTTTCAGTTTCTTAATATCATTTTTATTCAAATCAGCTCGAAACAGCATATCATACAGAGAAAGTTCCTCATCACTTGTAAAACCCTCGCGCGCATAACGCTGTTCTTCCTGATTCATTTGATTTGCCAAATTCATCAAGTCCATAAAAGTCTTTTCAATTGTCGCTCTATCCTGCTCACTGTTGTAATCATTAATAATTTGCTGATATCGCTCATAATAATTAATGCGGTCAGGATTTGCAAACAACATTTTATTCAATTTCTGCTCAAGAACCTCCTCTAAATCCTTCATTACCAGATTCTTTTTGTGAACCTTTGCAAATTCTCTGGAAAGTAAATCAAAATCAATAGCACTAATATCAAACCAATGTGGTTTTTCGCAAACCTTCATGGAGATAGGCTCAGTTTCTATGTAAGAACTAATAATATTATTAATTTCAATCATTAAATCTGTGGTGTCAATTTTCTTGCGCTTTTTTTGAAGTTCTCCATAAATGGCTGCAATCGCTTCACACTGTTTTCGTGTGTGTCCTATAACATCCGTTCTGTTAGCATACTTAATCAATCTATTTAATTCCGAAGCATACGTCGTAAAAGTCTTTTTATCTTGGATAGAACCGCATACTGCATTGGCTGCATTCTGCAAATAAGAAAGTTTCTTAAAGTCTGTTGCGCCAATTAACATTTCCAAATCAAAATTTTTCTCTAGTAAAAAAGATTCCGCTTTGCCAATTGTCTCCACAATTCGCACAATCAACTTGTCTTTATCTACTGTAGGGTCTGTAACAGGATTGCCTTCTATGTTTGTGGTATAATCTGCAAGCGCTTTTCTAAGTGCCTTGACAATACCAATATAATCGATAATCAATCCATTACTTTTTCCTTCATCCACACGATTTGCACGCGCAATCGTCTGCATAAGCGTATGTGCTTTTAAAGGCTTGTCCAAATACAAACAAGACAGACATTTCACATCAAAACCAGTAAGCCACATTGCACAGACAAATACAACACGAAATGGATTTTTACTGTCTTTAAATTCCTTGTCTAGCTTACGCTTTTCCATCTTTGCACGATGATATTTAATATCGAACCCCCATTTCTGAAAGGTCTGAATTTCATTTTGGTCTTGGCTGATAACAACAGCCATCTCTGTTTCCTGCATCCATTTTAGCTTGCACTCAAGTGATTGCGCTTCTTGTTGCGTAGCCTTCTTAATTTCGGCTTTTAAACTTTTAATTTCTTCTTTCCAATACTCCTGAACAAATTCATACATACGAACACAAGTCACTTTATTTAAACAGACAAACATCGCCTTTCCACTTGTCCACAAGTCAGTATAATGTCCAACAAAATCTTTTGCAATCGCGCGAAGTCTTGGCTCTGCAGTAAGTATGTGGATTTCGTTTGCAAATTCTTGTTCTAATTTACCTTGCTGATTTTCATCAATATCTGCATTTTCAATCGCCTCTAAAATCTGATTTGTAATTTCTGGATTTTGTAAATCGAGAATTTTCTCACCGCGATTTTCATAGTAAAGTGGTACAGTTGCGCCGTCTTCAACCGCTCTCTTAAAGTCATATATGGAGACATAACCGCCAAAAGTACGCGCAGTAATATTATCATTGGAAAGCAATGGTGTTCCTGTAAAACCAATACGAGCCGCTGTTGGTAACAGATCCATCATGTTATTGGCATAGATACCATTTTGGCTGCGATGTGCTTCGTCGGACATAATAATCACATCATGATCCAAGTAAATTGGCTCTGGATTTGATTGATGAAACTTTTGTATCAAAGTAAAAATAAAACTTGGATTGCCATGCAACTTCTGTATAAGGTCATTACCGCTTGTGGCAATATACTGTGAAGCCTTTATATCTTTCCCCAGCAAGCCACAGTTTTCAAACGTATCACTAATTTGTGTATTTAATTCCTCACGATCTGTAAGAATAACAAATGTAGGAGCGCCTTCTACTTTTCTGCGCACTTTTTTTGCAAAAAACACCATAGAATAGCTCTTTCCTGAACCCTGTGTATGCCAAAATACACCTAATTTTCCATCGTTCAACTTTCTCGCAGCATAGGCCTTGATCGCTTCATTGACTCCAAGATATTGGTGATTTCGGGCAAGAATCTTTGCTGTACGTCCATCAGAATGGTCGTAGAGAATAAAATTCTCAAATAGGTCAAGAAAGTTTTCCTTTTTGCAAATGCCGCGCAGCATGGTTTCAAGCGCTACACTTCCTTCATCTGTTTCTGCAAGACGTTTCCACTCATGAAAAAATTCAAACTTGCTTCCGAGAGTGCCTATCTTAGCCTCCACTCCATTGGAAAGCATCACAAAAGCATTGTAATAAAATAGTTGCGGAATGGTATCCTGATAATCTGTATAGTTACCATCATAGGCATTCTGCACATCTATTGTGTTGTTTTTTAATTCCACAAACAACAGTGGAATCCCATTGACAAAACCGACAATATCAGTTCTGCGGTGATATAAATCACCCTCAATTTTTAACTCTTTAAGCGCTAGAAAATTATTGTGATCTGGGTTTTGAAAATCAATCACAGTCGCTTTCTTTATCTCTGTTTGACCGTTTGGTTTTTTTACTGTGACAGGAATCCCATCACGAATCAAAAAATACTTTTCCTCATTCACTTGTAAGAGAGAAGATGTAGAAATTCTATTTTCTAAAAGTTTCTGTGCCTCTAAAATCTGGTTTTCATTTATCCAAGGATTAAATTCTTTCAGTGCCTTGCGAAAATAGCGAAGCAAAAGGACTTCATGATAACTTTCTCTGCCAAAAGTGCCATCTTTTCCTAATCGTTCTGCATGATAGGCAAGTTCAACATCCCACTTTAACTCATTATGAAGTAGATTGCAGGCACTCTCTTGGATAAGAATATTTTCGGAATAATCGTTACTCATATGGTCACCTCTCTTTAAATTAAATCAGGTATTCTCTTATCACATCTCTTTGCATTGGTATGTGCTAACACTTTTCCGACACTTGTTATTGAAAAACCTCTTGAAATATCTTCCCACCAAACTCTAACAGTTCTTAAAGACTCAAAAGAATCCCACATATCCATAAATTTTTTATTTACTTCATCTTGAAGTTGATCATCAGTATCATACATATCCCATATTGAATATAAAGCATTAACTTCTTTCTCATTCAAATTTCTTGTTCTATTTGCATTAACCAATTCCATATTATGAATGGCATCTTTATTAAATATTGGCAAACATACATGCCCATCTAAAAATGGATTATTAATTAAAACTTCCTGAGACAGCTTGATATTTGCTAATAAGTCTAGTGTCCGTCTATAATTATCTGACTGCTTTTTTATACCAATACAAGCATATCCATTTAATTTTTCTGTATAATATTCTGAAATCTTTTTCATACTACCAAACGTATTAATTCTGATAGCACCTAAAACGTCTAAATGATCAAGCCAATCTACTCCTTCTGGTAATTTTTCATAAATAAGCCTTGTAAAAAGCTGATTCAAATTTTGAAGTCCTTCTTTTGCTGTTTCTTGCATTGGTACAAATGAGCTAATTGCATGAGCTACTGTAAGGGCACAAAGAGCATCATTATCAATCATCCCTACAATTTCTGTCGCTTTTTGAATCCCTATTCTATTTTTCCTATTAGCTCCTTTTTCAACATGTGCAATTATTAATTCCGTTAATAGTTCATAGTCCTCTTTCCTATCAGAAACTGCAGCCGAGCGCTGTGCATTTTTTAATTGTACTTGAAACACAGGATCAGCGAACATTGGAATGGCATTTTCTATTTCCTCAATTCTAGGTAACAACTTATTTTCAAAACATGTTATTCTTTCTTCAGCAATCCTATATGCTTCTTTTGTATAATCCTGAATTGACATAGGAACTAATGCCTTAAAAATATTGGCAACATCATTTGCTGAAAATCCATTATTCACTGTAACTGATTCAGCCTGAATCTGTTGTGCATCATCTCCTGCTTTTTGTATCTGCTTGCTATTTTCCATTTCTAACACCCCCAACCTGCGTTTGTTCTGCCCTATCTCCTGCTTTTTGCGTCTGTTTTATGGTATTTCTAATTTTATTCTCTCCCTTAATATTTTTATCTTGCAATCTAAATTCCTGTTGCTGTTTTGCATCATCTCCCGCCTTCTGTCGTTGCTTTCCTTTATTATGAATACCAATCTGATATCCGCCAATTCCTCCTATAATCACTCCTACAATTCCTGATAAGATTGTTGTCCCAATTCCACTAAATATCCATTCATACCACATATTTAAACCTCAATCCTTCCATCCATAAGTTTGGGTAAAAGTCTATTTCTTGCTTCTTTTATTAATTGTATTTGAGCATTCAATATCTCTATTTTCTTATGATAACTCTCACTATATATATTAAAATATAGTTTTATATTCTTAGTAGGAATATAAACTTGTATTTCTTCAAGCATCCGCTTTGTAAGAAATTTAATTGTAGAACCACTTGCTCCTTGAAATAAACTTTTCATATTTGCTCTAACCGCATAATACAACAAAAATAAATTACTTTTATTAATTGGAGAAAATATATATGTTCTCTGATAAGCTTCAAATTTCCCTCTATAAAGTTTAACATTAAAATCTCCATTACCCGCTAAGATTACAGCATCACAATCAAATGAATATGATGGAGCTTTTATTGGTTCTTGTGCACAAGTAAAAAATAAATATTCTCCATCATTCGTTCCATAATTAGCATCTTTTTTACCTGTTAATATTGGTGCAATATCTACTAACCCAACCTTTTTCCACCCCTCTGGTACACCATCAACAACTTTCGTATTTTCATACCCCGGAAAATGCAAATCCACAAACCATTCCTTATATAAACACTGTGCTGCTTCCTCTAACAATTTAATTTGCTTTTGGTTATTTTCGATAAGGTCATCAAAAGGTTTCAATATTTTAACAACTTTTTCTTGTACATCATATGATGGAACTTCTATTTCCATTTTCCGAAGCGCTGTAAGACTAATTGTCCTTTGTGCTGCTCCAAGTGCAACTGTATCAGCTTTCATATAAAAATCTCTACTAAGCATCATATAATATAAGAATCTTGACACTATTTTTTTTGGATCTGGACGTAAAATTGCAATATGTCTTTGAAATACAAATTTTTGTTCTTTATCTATAAATACGGGGATTCCAAATGACCCCACAACAGAATAAAGAATATCTCCTGTATGCGCCCTTCTTTTATCATTCAAATTATCATAATACTCCTGAGAAACAAACATTGTACCAGTAAAATCAAGTTTGTTTGTATTTGTAATATTTGAAATCGTTACAAAGGAAATACCACTATCCGATTTGGGTGGTGGTTGATGATCTCCATCCGCAATAGAAATGCAAACATCCTCCAGCATTATTTTTGTCCAACTCATAACCCCATCTCCTTCATATTCTTTGAGATGGTATCCATCAAGTCATTTGATTCTGCCTGTAATGCTAATAGTTCTTGGTGAATTTCTGTCATACGTTCTTCAAAGTTTACACCATCCTCCTCCACTGGCGCTACACCAACATAGGCTCCCGGTGTTAGCGACCAACCTTTTGCCTCAATCTCTGCAATCGTAGCAACTTTGCAAAGCCCAAGAACATCTACATATACGCCATCACCAAATTTTTCATACAGCCAGTTTGCTTCCTTGGCAATTGTAAGCATTTCAGAAAGTTCTGCAAGCTTAATATCATATTCTTCCTGTGTCTTTTTCTTTTCGCGCTTTTGCGCTTCTTCCACAGCTTTTTTCGCTTCCGCTCTAAGACTTTTTTCCTTTTCTAAAAGCACTTGTACTTGTTCCACAAAAGGTTTTTTACTGTTAAGAATTGTATGGTATTCTTCCATAAGGCTAGAATATTTATCTATTTCACCACGATACAGCCATACAATTGCATTGATATTTTTAAGCTGCCACTCTGACCATTCATTTAAGGTACGGTCAATTACTGTATAATAATTTCTCACATCAATAAAAAGTATGTTGTCCTTTTTCGTTTCATCTTTCCCTTTATCAAAAAACCAAAGGGAACAAGGAAGCGACTTTGTGTAGAAGAAATTATTCCCAACGCTAATCATAATGTCTACATGACCTGTCTTAATCAGTTTTTCTCGAATATCTTTATCCTTGCCTTGACTATCTGTAGAGGAAGAAGCCATGACAAAGCCAGCACGTCCATGCGCATTTAAATAGCTGTAAAAATAGGAAATCCAGAGATAATTTGCATTTCCAACTTCTTTATTTTTATTCACACTTGGCATACCAAACGGCAATCTACCTGCACTTTCACATGATTCTGATTTTACCTTGTCCACATTAAAAGGAGGATTTGCCATGACATAATCACAACAACCATTCAGATTATGCGAATCATGATAAAAACTATTTGCTTCATCACCAGATTGAATAACCCCAGTAAGTCCATGAACCGCCATGTTCATCAGACAAAGTTGCGCATTGTACTCCACCTTTTCCTGACCATAAAAAGTCATTGTGCTATTTGCATTCATACCAGATTGATTGACAAAATCTCCAGATTGAATAAACATTCCGCCGGAACCACAGGCTGGATCAAGGAGAACACCACTAAAAGGCTCAATAATATTTACAATCATTTTCACCAATGATTTCGGAGTGAAAAACACCCCGTCATCAGAGGCAATATTTTTGGCAAACTTGTTGAGAAAATATTCATAAATGCGTCCAATAATATCCCCGCCCACTTCATCAAGCGCACTATTATTAAAAATGCGAAGAAGTTCTGACAAAATTTCATCCGAAAAATTAGTATAGCTCTTTGGAAGAACCCCTGTGAGTTGTTCACTCTGGTCTTCAATAAGCAACATTGCATTGTTCACCACTTCACCCAGACTTGTCATTGTATGGCCATCTTTATTTATAAGTTCCATAACAGAGATATCCTCTGGAAGATTTAAGAGATAATCATATTGTGCTTCTTTGGGTAGAAATAGCGCGCTCTTTGCTATAAAATCACTTGCTTCCACTGGCAAAACACGTCTCCCACGGGAAGGACGTCCTTTTAAGATTTCCGTCTCTACCATTTTAAACCTGCTGTATGCATAGCGCAGAAAAATAAGGCCAAGTACCGGCATACAATATTGATTTGATGTAAGTTTAGAACCAGAACGCAATAAATCCGCGGACTCCCACAATTCATTTTCTAATTTACGAATATTTATCATTTGGTTTTATCCTCCATTGTATTTTTATAGTTTCTTATCTAGTCAATTATGCTTCTTCTATACTATCGTTATGACAGATAAACGATGTGGAAAAGAACTCCATTTTTATATGTGGCTCATCCCACTCCACAAGCCCCCTATCTATAAGAAAAATATAATTTAGTACCGCTTTTTCTTTTTATCTTAACATATATAGATTGATTTCAAAATACTTTTATTATGATTTTGCAGGATCCCGTTTCAGGCAATGTTACTTCTCACAGGTAGCAAACTGTTGAATAAATCTTTACACCCTTTATATAATCTGTTATGGTTAAGATGTAACAATCAGTATAAATCAAAAGAATGACGGATAAAATTTAGTACCTTTTCGTATTGTTTTGGGAGGTAAAAAAATGGAGCATTGGAGAGAAAATTTAAAAAATAAGCCTCTGAAATATTGGATTCGGATTGAAATTGAAGAAATAGTAAAGGAAAAATCAATTGACAGAAAACTATTTTATGAATATTCAAAAACAAAGTACCAAAAAGTTATCAATAGATTTTATTATGCATTTGTAGATTATAAGAATTATCCAGAAGTTGAACTCCGTTATTGCTGGTTGCATTTTCGACAGGAACTAACGCAAATAGATTTCGTTAGCGAAACAATTGGTTGGAAATGTATGCTTGCAAAAATAAAAGAACAGTTATCTTACGATTGGAATAAAAAGATTTATCTAATTCTTTCTGATGGTTGGGTTTATGAAGGATATATTGATAGTATCATTGATGTGCTTAATGAAGTTGATGGACTGTTGGAAGATTTTTATATTGTTACTCCGCAATTCGATAAATTTGCGGCATATTCTGATGATGGCCAGTGCCTAATTTTTTATGAAAAGTAATATTGTGTATTAAAATTTATTTTAGCGATTCTATTTTAGATAATATTTACTTTTCAACATTGAATTGACCATAATTGTTAAACAAAATACGGTTATGAAGATTTATATGCCGGAAATGCTTATGATTGGATTTTCTTATGCTGTTCCCGAAGCGACGATCCTATTGAATATTTTAGATTACTCATGGGAGAGTTATGGAAAAAATCCAATGATACTGAATGCTAATTGCTTAACTGTTTTGTATTTGTATGAATTTTATGACATATCAAACATTTGTTTGCAATATAAAGTGTGTCTGAAACTGTTTTCTGTCAAGAGTGTATTACACAAATAACTGCACACGGAATTGTACCTGCAATCGCTCCTACTGGTCCTGCTGCAATTCCAATATGAGCACCATTTATAGCTCCTGTAACTGCTCCTGCTATCATTCCACCTAAACCACAAACAATTTCATTTTCTCTTTCCATGATGTTTTCCTCCTAAAACAACTTTGTTTTTTGTTACATCATTATGATAGCACAGGAATTATATTAGTTTGTAATTGTGATTTTAATATTTTATGATGTTGGGGTCAAAAGGTATTTTGCCCCCTATGATACCACGGATTGCTCC
>BLMC01000024.1 GCA_011959805.1 Lachnospiraceae bacterium
GGGGGGGGGGGTACTTGCGTGACTATTTGGACAGAGAGCTTTTACAATCTGTTGAGAACAAACAAAGTTGCAGTCAAGATGGATTTGAACAAAAAGTTTATGTAATCTGTGATGATAGTACCTATCGCTGGAAAACTCGTTTTGAAAAAGCAGGCAGCTCCGATATATTTATTTTTTTGTATGAGTTTTTAATGCATTATTATTATAAAATGCCATATTGGTATTTCAATTATTGCAAAATGCAGGTCAGTCAGAATATAAGCAGTGTTGCAACAGGGATTTCTTATATCAAATGTGCATTACAGGATTGCTCTATTTTAAATCTGGCGAATACCGGACAGGACTTAGAGCATGATTTTATAATGTTTGAGAAGTATATGGAGATATGTAGCCAAAGAGAAATAAAAGTGGAGAATGCTATTATTGGTCTTTGCCCGTATAGTCTTAGATATTCAATGAAACAGTCACATGTGAATTGCCAAGAACTGTTGTTGTATGAGCCTGTTGTTGAAGGAATACTCTTAGAAGAGGGATATCCTTATTATAGCTGGTGGTATGCATATCAAAAGAAGCTGATTGATATCTTCTTAAAGGATTTTGATATGCGAAAATGTTTTTTTGAATATTATGTTCCAATGTATGGAAAAGTTGACAATAAAGAAGCAGTATTTTGTGAACACCGTTTATCAAATGAGGAACGGGCGGAATATCAAAATATACAGCATAGAATATATAATAAGCCATATGAAGCGACGATACAGAAAAATAAGGAAATTTTAAGAAAATATACGGACAGTGCATCCAACAGGGGGGTGAAAGTTATTTTCTTTCTTCCTCCTTATACCGAATTGTACAAGCGGGAATGGAACAGGGATTATTTAGAAGAACTCAAGCAATATGTAATGGAATTAAGGAAAGAATATGAGATTCATGTATTGGATTTGACAGAAGATTATTTTCCTGACTGGTATTTTGAGGATGCAGGTCATTTAAATGCTGTCGGACAAAGAGCAGTCACAAAGAAAGTATTAGAGTATGTGGAAAATATACAGAGAGTATAAAAATAACATTTAGAAAGGGATGGCTTATGAGAGTATTAGTAACAGGCGGAGCAGGTCATATAGGATCGCATATTGTGGAAAGATTGTTGGCAAAAGGAGACAAAGTGCTGGTAATAGATAATTATCAGACAGGCAGGCGCGATAATTTAAAAGAACACATGAATTTGCAGATTGTAGAGGATAGTATTGCCAACACGAATAAGATATTTGAAGTATTTGATGCATTTCAACCGGAAATTTTGGTACATGCAGCGGCTTCTTATAAAGATCCTGAAAATTGGATTGAGGATGCAACAACCAATGTAGTCGGTGCCGCAAATTTGGTAAAGGCAGCTAAAAAAGTAGGAGTGAAGAGAATTATTTATTTTCAGACAGCGCTTTGCTATGGATTAAAACCGATTGAACAGCCAATTACCTTAAAACATCCATATTTTTCTGGCGGATATGCAGGGGGCAGCAGCTATGCAATCAGCAAGACAGGTGGAGAGTTGTACATTGAATTGTCAGGAATTGAGTTTCTGTCTTTTAGACTTGCAAATTCCTATGGACCTAGAAATTTGAGCGGTCCTCTTCCTACGTTTTATAACAGGCTTACAAATGGAAAAGAATGCTTTGTGATGGATACCAGAAGGGATTTTGTGTTTGTGGATGATGTTGTGAATGTTATTATGAAGGCGATTGATGGTATGGGAAGTTGTGGATATTATCATATTTCAAGTGGAAAGGATTATGCGATTAAGGAATTATTTGATGCGACATTGAAGGCGCTGGACATAACCTTGGAGAACCCTGTTGAAGTACGCCAGAGAGGTGAGGATGATGTCTATACAATTCTCCTTGATCCGAATAAGGTAAAAAAAGACTTTGACTGGGATGTGCAGACACCATTAGAAGAAGGGATTAAAAAAACGATTGAATGGTATCAGCAATATGGTATTACACAGACCTATACACATTTAAAAGGAGAAATCAGATAGTGACAAAAGAGGATTACAGTTTATTTGAAAATAAATGTGTTTTAGCAGTTGGCGGAGCTGGATTTGTCGGAAGCAATTTAGTTAGGCTTTTATTAAATAATGTGCAGGAAATCAGTATTATAATTGTGGACAATCTATTATCCGCGGAGATTGTAAACGTACCTAAAGACAAACGCATTACATTTATTGAGCGTTCTATTACAGATTTTCGCGTTCTTGCAAATTTATCGAATAATATAGATTATGTTTTTCATTTGGCTACTTTTCATGGCAATCAAAGTTCTATCTTTGATCCGATTGCGGATAATGAAAACAATACACAGACAACATTAAAATTGTTTGAACGTTTGAAGGATTTTCACAACCTTAAAAAAGTGGTGTATTCCTCAGCAGGGTGTTCTGTGGCTAAAAAAACATTTGGGGAAGCAATTGCAACAACAGAAGAAAGTCCTATTGAACTTCATCAGGATAGTCCTTATTCCATCTCAAAAATAATCGGAGAATTTTATTCCGTGTATTATCATAAACAATATGCTCTTCCTGTTGTCAGAGCCAGATTTCAAAATGTATATGGTCCGGGAGAAATTTTGGGAGCTGGTAATTGGAGAGGCACTTATGCAACAATTTGGAGAAACGTGACACCGACTTTTATTTACAGGGCATTAACGAATCAGGAGATTTTGTTGGAAAATGAAGGAATTGCCACAAGAGATTTTATTTTTGTGGAAGACATTTGCCGCGGTCTTATGCTGTGTGCTTTGAAAGGAAATGAGGGAGACGTGTATAATATCGGTTCTGGAGTTGAAACTTCTATTTCAGATTTGGCACAAAAAATTATACAAATTGCAGATAGTAAGTCGAAATTGAAAATAATTCCTAAAAGGGCATGGGATACATCAGGTAAGCGGTTTGCTTCGGTAGTAAAGTCAAAAGAAATACTAGGATTTACAGCTGAGGTTGCGTTACAGGAAGGGCTAGAAAAGACTGTCGCATGGACAAGGCAAAATCAGACTATAATACAAAGATGTATAGAAAAGCATGAAAGGCACTTGGCATACTACCAAAATAAATAGTTATAAGGATATATACTATGTGTTCAATAGCGGGAATGTTAAATATTAAAAAGGATAAAATACAGGATATTTCATATAAATTAAATGTCATGAACGATATGCAGAAACATAGAGGACCAGATGACACAGGTATTTGGGCAAATTCGCAGGAATATATTGGTTTGGCACATAATCGCCTAAGTATTTTTGATTTGACAGATTGCGGACATCAACCTATGAAGGATAACGAAACGGGGAACATAGTATGCTTTAATGGAGAAATATATAATTACATAGAGCTTAGGAAAGAAATTGGATGTGTATTTAGGACAAACACAGATACAGAAGTGATTTTAAAGGCTTATGAGAAATGGGGGACAGATTGTGTAAAGCATTTTAAGGGAATGTTTTCCTTTGCTATTTGGGATGAGAGAAAACAAACCTTATTTTGTGCAAGGGACAGATTTGGTATTAAGCCGTTTTACTATGCAATTGTTGACAATGTTTTTTATTTTGCCTCCGAAATGAAGGCGCTTCTTCCTTTCCTTCAAGATATTGAAACAGATGTGGAAGGCTTCAAGGATTATTTGACCTTTCAGTTTTGTTTGGGAAATCACACACTGTTTGAGGGAATTAAAACGCTGGAGCCGGCACATGATATCGTAATACAGGAAAATAAGATTCATTTCCAAAGATATTGGCAAGTGTTTTATGATTTGGACTGGAATCATACAGAAAAGTATTTTATTGAGAGACTCGATGAACTTTTGCATAATTCAATTCGTTATCACATTAGAAGTGATGTACCTATTGGAGGATATGTGAGCGGAGGCGTGGATTCTTCTGTTATCTCTGCGATGGCAGCAGAGATGGTAGGCGGGGAGAATTACGCAGGATTTACAGGAAAATTCAGTATTAGCAGACTCTATGATGAGAGCATGTATGCGGAAGATATAGCAAAAGAACATAATTTTTCGTTATATCAGATTGACATGACTTGTGCGGATTTTTTGAACAATATTGAAAAGGTTATCTATCATTTGGACATGCCTGTTGCAGGACCTGGTTCTTTTTGTCAGTATATGGTTTCGGGACTGGCAGCAAAGCATAGAAAAGTGGTACTTGGTGGTCAAGGAGGGGACGAGATCTTTGGAGGGTACACAAGATACCTGGTAGCTTACTTTGAACAATGTATTAAAGGTGCAATAGAAGGAACAACGGACAATCAAAAATATATCGTGACATATGAATCGATTATTCCTAATTTGATAGCACTTAGAAATTATAAACCAATGATAAAAGATTTTTGGAGTTCTGGATTGTTTGAAGAAAGTGATAAGCGATATTTTAAATTGATTAACCGAGCACCGATGCTTTATGATTGTATTCACCAAGAAATGCTAAGTGATTATGATCCATACCAGACATTTCATGATATTTTTTATGCCGAAAACCTAAAAAATATTTGCTACTTCGATAATATGACACATTTTGATTTTAAGACATTATTGCCAGCTTTGCTGCATGTAGAAGACAGGATGAGTATGGCTCATGGACTTGAATCAAGAGTGCCGCTTTTGGATGACGAGCTTATAGAGTTTGTAGCAACAATTCCAGCAAACTTTAAATTAAAAGCCGGAGATATGAAGCATATTTTTAAGAAATCAATGAACAAATATTTGCCGGATAGTATACAAAAACGCACAGATAAGATGGGGTTCCCGATTCCATTTAACCGATGGATTAAGAATGAGGCGAAAGATTTTATACATGATATCCTTGGTTCAAAGAAGGCACTTAACAGACAGCTTATTGATAATAATAAGGTCATTTGGAAAATGGAAACGGAAAGCGATTTTGGAAGAAGTATCTGGGGAGTGCTTTGTATGGAGTTGTGGCAGAGGGCATTCCATGACAAGAAAGCAGAATACAAAAGAAAGCTAAGGAACTGTTCAGAAAGTTATTGTCATGAATAATTTATTCAGTTCCTTGACAAGTAGAAACGAAGAGGGGGAGAATTTATGCATATATTTAATGCAACAGATGTTGAAAATTACATGAAGCAGGATTGGATCATGCAGCTTCTGAAAAGCTGCGCAGAGAAAAGCTGTGTAGAGAAGAATGTGATTACAGTGGCAACAAACGAATGGTTGATGACAGATGTGAATAAACGTATGATATATGCGGAAATGTATGGGGATTTTCTGATCGAAAAGCAGAATAAAAAGGTACTAGATGCGGGGGGGGGGGTATCACTCTTAACAAATGTGCTAGCAGAAAACACAGAATATACGCTTGTGGATCTGCTTGCTCACGGGGGTAAGGAATATCTAAAACAGCACAAGAATCTGCATGTTAAGTTAAAAGCTTTGGACTGGTATCTGTTGGAAATGGACGAAGACTATGATGTCATTCTCGCAAATGATATTTTTCCAAATGTAGATCAAAGAATGGAACTTTTTATAGAGAAAATGTTACCACATTGTAGAGAATTAAGAATGAGTGTTACTTATTATAATACGCTGCGTTTTTATGTTACACGGAGATTGGATGCTGAAGAAATATTGACAATGCTTTGTTATGACGGCGATATGGTATCATCAAAGCTCAAAAAATATTTATCCGAAATGATTGATACCAAAGAAAAAGATCTGGTGGATATGAAAACAGACAAATCAAGTATTTACGAGAATGGAAGACAAGTTGCCTATATCAGAATGCGTGGCGGGATACAATGACAAATTTCGTGCTAACAATTTATGAAATGGAGATTGCGATGAATATATATTTTTTTGGAGATTCTATTAGCTTTGGGCAAGGGATATCTGTGGATTTAACATGGGTGAATCAGATAGCGCAGCAGTTACGTCGGGCATACAGGGGGGGGGGGTAATTATGGTCGTGAATACTTCCATCAACGGAAATACGACGAGAATGGCGTTGGAAAGAATGCCTTATGATGTGCAGAGCCATGAAGTGGATGTTTTGGTGATAGGATTTGGGATGAATGACTGTAATTACTGGGTAACCGATAAAGGGATGCCAAGAGTGTCACCCAATGCGTTTAAAGCGAATCTGGAGGAAATTATAGAACGTGCATTTCGTTTTGGAGCTAAGCAGGTAGTTCTTAGAACTAATCATCCATCGCCCAAAACGGATTATATGACTCATACAACCATTACGTATGGGGAGAGCAATCACTTTTATAATGAAATTATAAGGGAGGTTGCAAAAAGCAATCCAAGAGTCATATTTGTGGATATGGAGCAGGAATTTAATAGATACATAGCAGAGCATTCTGTCCCATTAGAGGAATTAACCCTGTCTGACGGAGTTCATTTAAGCTTGCTGGGGCATAAAGTGTACTTTGACTGTATGTATCCTGTCATTTCAAAAATAGCAGAGGAATATTAAGAAGCCAATAGGCGAGCGGTGCATGGCGATAATGCTTTTTTTGAGAGACAGATAATGAATAAAAGAACCTTGACAATTTTATACTTTATATCATGAAAAACAGGACATATGTTTGAAAAACTTGACAAATACGAACATATACATTGTACTATAAAGTAATAGTTATTTTATTGAATTTGGGAAGGAAAAATATATTTTTGTAAAAATGCAGCGGATTATTATGAAAAAATTGAGTTAGAACGTGTTTTCTTTTCGAGTTGACTATTATTGAATCATATTATATTAAATTAATCCTGATGTAAAGTATGAAATTGTCTGACAGACAATGGAAGTAGTATACCTCAGGTTTTTTGTGCGGGAAGCGCAGGAGGAATATTTAGATGTTACATATAATGTTTATGGGTCAGAAGCCAATAGGCGAGCGGTGCTTTAAACAACTGTTGAAACGCCAAAATAATCATTACCAAATTGCAGCGGCTGTCTCAAATATAGATAAGACAAAGAAATGGTGGAATGGGAATAAAATATATGAGCAGTGCATGAGCGAAGATATTATTTTTATAGATAATACAAAGAAAAATGAAGAGAGAATCAGGGAAGTAATTATCAAAGAAAATATCAATTTTATTGTTTCAGTAGGGCACGGATGGATATTGAGCGATAAAATACTTCAATTAGTAAATTATCATGCTGTGAACCTGCATCTAGCAAAGCTGCCAGAATATCAGGGAAATTTTACTTACAATCATGCTATTTTAAATGGGGAAAAGGAATATGGAGTTACGCTTCATTGGATGACGGAAACGGTCGATTTGGGAGACTGTATTTTCACAAAAACATTTCCTGTCGGCGATGATGATACGGCATATTCATTGTATACAAGGTCTGTTGATGAAGGAGCGGCATTGTTTGGACAGTTTCTTGATTTTATTAGTGATGGAAGGAGACTACCAAGGAAACCAATGATAGGGAAGCAGCGTTTTTACAGCAGAGATTCTTTGAAGGGATTAAGGGAAATAAGGCATAGTGATAAACCAGAGCACGTTGTACAAAAAAGCAGGGCATTTTATTTCCCGCCTTTTGAGAATGCATATTTTGTGATTCAGGGAAAAAAGTATTTTGTATATCCAGAAGATACAGGCAATGGAGCAAAATAACAAAAGGAGGCAGAAAAATGCGGGTATTAGTGTTATGGAGGCAGCCTGTGATCAATATGAGAAATACAATCATTGACCATGCATTCAGCTTTCAAAAATATGATGTAAAGAATGAATATTTTTATTTCAATATCTATAATGGAAGATTTGCCGAAGATTATAGTTGGATTGATGACAAAATGTTTGATATTGTAATCTTTCATTACTCTGCAGTTTCATTGAGAGGTTCTAACAGATATTGGGATAATTTCTTACATTTAATGATATCTATATGGAGCGATTATCCCTGCAAAAAAATTATCATACCGCAGGATGACTATACGGTTACAAAACGAATTTGGGATTTAGCTTTGGGGATAAAAGCAGATGTGATATATACTGTAATACGGGAATGTGATTGCGCTGTTTTATATCCTAAAGAGAAACTGGGGAATATTGAAATCAAAACCGTTTTAACAGGATATGTGGAAGAGGATTATGTCAATAAGATTCATCTGCAAAGTCATAGATATAGAAAATACGATGTTGTTTACAGGGCAAGGAAACTGCCCTATGAATTTGGAAGGCTTGGTCAATTGAAATATGAACTGGCGTTGTATTTTAATAAGAAATTAAAAGATACCGATTTGATATATAATTTGGCAAATACGGATGACGATCAAGGCGCGCTGTTAGGAGATGGCTGGTTTACATTTCTTGCTTCTTCAAGAACGACAATTGGGTGTCTGGGAGGAGCAGGATTTGCGGATATAACAGGAGACTATGAGAAAAAAGTAAGGGAATACACATTGATTTATCCAAATGCTACATATGAGGAAACGAAAGAAGCGTGTTTCCCCAATGTTGAAGAAAATCTTACAGGAATGGTTTCACCTAGAATTTTTGATGCGGCACTGATGAAAACCTGTCAGATACTGGTGGGGGAAGATTATGACTTGTTACGGGGGGGGGGGTATGCGTCCTGACGTTGACTACATTGTCCTGAATGCGGATTTTAGCAATATTGATGACGTGATAAAGAAAATGAAGGATATTGATTACTGTGAGGAAATTGCAAGCAACTGTTATGAACATCTTGTGAAGTCTGAGAAATATACATATGCAAAGTTTGTGGAATGGATCATAAAGGATATTGGGAGTACTGCTTATGACAAAAACCGCTGTGGCGATTTAAGCAGATATATAGAGAAAATGTGCAAAAAAAATAATGAGTTAGTAATGAATGAAATAAAATCGCGATAGAGATAGAGAGCAGGGGACATGGAGGATAGTTTAAATGAGGGTATTGGTGTTATGGAGACAGTCTATGATCAATATGAGAAATACAGATATTGATCATGCGTTTTGCTTCAAACGATATGATACAGAAAATGAATACTTTTATTTTAATATATATAAGGGACGATTTGCAGAGGATTATGCATGGATAGATAAGAAAATGTTTGATGTTGTTATTTTTCATTATTCTGCTATGGAGTTGAGAGGTGCAGAGAAACATTGGGAAAATTTTGTGCGGCTTATGACAACTATTTGGAGAGAGTATCCTTGCAGGAAGATTATTATGGTGCAGGATGACTATACACGTACCAAAAGCATTTGGGATTTGGCATTAGGAATAAGAGCAGATAAATTATATACGGTGATGCGGGAATGTGATTATCCTATTTTGTATCCCAAAGATAAAATG
Organism: Lachnospiraceae bacterium; assembly: GCA_011959805.1. Lineage (GTDB taxonomy): Bacteria > Bacillota > Clostridia > Lachnospirales > Lachnospiraceae > COE1. Next base: position 9,349 of record BLMC01000024.1, read on the forward strand.
AACTCTATTGAAATAAAAACGGTTTTGACAGGATATGTTGAGGAAGGTTACATCAATAAGTTATCTCTGCGAAATCATAGACAAAGAAAATATGATGTTGTTTACAGAGCAAATAAACTTCCATATGTATATGGAAAACATGGTCAACTAAAATATGAGCTGGCGCTATATTTTAAAGAATGTTTGAAAGATATTGGATTTATATATGATATATCTGGCACCGATGGCAATAAGGGAGCGGTGCTAGGAGATACATGGATTGAATTCTTAGCTTCGTCAAGAATAGCTATTGGATGCTTGGGTGGTTCTGGATTTGCAGATATAACAGGGGAATATAGAAAAAGAATAACAGAATATATGACAGAGCATACGGATGCAACATATGAGGAAACAAAAGCTGTATGTTTTCCTCATGTAGAAGAAAATCTCACAGGTGTGATTTCTCCTAGAATTTTTGATGCTGCAATCACAAAGACTTGCCAAATACTGGTAGGAGCGGATTATCAGGGAGTTTTAATTCCTGAAATTGATTATATTGTTTTACGTCCTGATTTTGGCAATATTAATGAAGTGATAAAGAAAATGAAAGATATTGACTATTGTGAAGAAATTGCCAATAACTGTTATGAGCACGTTGTAAAATCTCAGAAATATTCATATGCAAAATTTGTAACGTGGATAAAGAATGATATTGGGAATATTGATCATGTAAAAAGTCCTTCTAGCGAGTTAAGTAAATATATAGAAAGAATGTGTCAAAAAAATAATGATATGGTGATGAATGATATTTTATTAAGGGAAAGGTAAAAAGAAGGAGATTAATATGAAAAACAAATTGATTTTATTTGGAGCAGGTGCTTATGGCAGAAGGGCGTTTGGCAATCTGAAAGCGGAGCATGAGATTGTATGTTTTGTGGATAATAATCCTTCCTTTTGGGGCACAACACTGTTTGATGTTCCAATTGTTTCCGTAGACCAGATACCCAAATACCAACAGAATGGGGCAGACATTGTAATCTGTATTGCGGAATATCATCAAGTGAGAGAGCAGCTAAAAGAAATAGGAATAGCTGATTACTATGTTATGCTTGAAGGTCATTTATATAAAGGAAATGAGCAGAATTTGATGGCGGGCAGGGTGTGTACAAGGTGCATTATGAATAGTGAATCTGATAAATGGATTCTTTTTGACGAGAAGGGACAGTGTAATTATTGCAATACTGCATTTGAGAATATAGGAAAAACATATTTTCCCAATGATGAGGGAAAGAAGAAATTGGATTTACTGTTAAGTGAAGTAAAAGAAAGCGGAAAAGGGAAAAAGTATGATTGTATTATGGGACTTTCCGGAGGGCTTGATTCGTCATACTTGGCATATCTTGGCTATAAATGGGGGTTGCGGGTTCTTGCAGTCCATATAGATGATGGATTTGATACGGAAATATCCAAGTCAAATTTACAGAAGCTGATTGCAGCGACAGGATTTGATTATGAGGTGATTGAGCCTGATGTAGTGCAGTTTAATGACCTGACACTTGCATATATGCGGGCTGGGGTTCCTAATATTGCCATTCCGCAAGACAATGTTTTGTTAGCATTCTTATATAAAAAGATGAAAGAATATAATATTCAATACTTTCTTTCTGGTGGTAATTTTGCGCTTGAGTGTATATTGCAGAGGGGGAATACATACCATGCATTTGATGTAACCAATATTATTGATATACATAATAAATTTGGAAAAGAACCAATTGATAAGTTGGAGCTATTGTCAAATAAACAGATGAAAGAAGATCAAAAGGTTTTTGGGATAGAATCCCCTAGACCATTAAATTATATTGATTATAATAGGGAAAAGGCATTTAGGGAATTGAGTGAATTTTGCGGTTTTGAATATTATGGACGCAAACATCTTGAAAATATTTTAACAGCATTTGTTCAGTTATATTGGTTTCCGAAAAAATTTGGCGTTGATAAAAGAACTTCTCATTTATCGAGTATGATTGTAAGTGGTCAAATGACACGTAAGGAAGCTCTCAAAAAAATGAAGGAACCTATATACGACAGGAAAATGATGGAGAGCTATATAGCAATTCTCAAGAAAAATTTAAGAATAACAGACAAAGAATTTGATGAAATAATGTCCGCACCTGGACATCAACACGAAGAGTATGCAGTAGATAGCAGCTATTGAGGAAAATTAAAGGGATCATAAAAGGTGTGATAGATGAAAAAATGTATTATATTTGGCTGTGGCAAGATAGGAAAAGCAGCTTATGAAAAACTGAGAGAATATTATGAGGTTATTGCATGGTCTGATAATAATCAGAGATTACATGGACAGGAAATAAACGGCATACCGGTAATAAGGCCTTCTGATATTCCTTCGTTTACACAAAAGTATGATTTGGATGTATTTGTTTCTATATTCCAAACAAGTGAAGTTGTAAATCAACTCAGGACATTAGGGATATCAAACAGCTATGTTTGGAAAGAAGGATTTTTCTTTTCGTCTGATGGATTGTTTCCATTGGAATTTCCTGTGTTGAAGTATCATAAAAAGGGAAATGATACATCGTTACATGTGCTTTTTGTTTCGAATGTTGCCAATATTAGGGATCATAAGATGGCGGCTCTTGTAAAAAAGGCAGGAGAAAAAGCGTTTCTTGCATATATAGTTCAATCGCCCCATGATGAATGGTCACAATATATAGATTTGTATGAGGAAATATATCAAATTATGTCCCTACAGTCTCTTTTGGATTTTGTAAAGAACAGTGAGTTCGATATAGTACATTGTTCAAGTGAGCCGGATCATGTAACGCCAGTGCTTATTCATTCTGGAAAAACAGTGATTCATGATTGTCATGATTTACGTAGTTCCAGTCAATCAATGTCTCCTGATAAATTGGCACTTGAATATCTTGCGCACTCAGGTGCTGCCGGCGTGATATATCCAACGGATAGTTTAAGGGATGAGGCTGTAAGAAAATTTGCATTGTCTAAAGAACGAACACTGGTAATTGAAAATTATCCATTTGAAGACTTACTGCAAAAAGAAAAAAAACAAAAACTCAGTGATAGAGATGGAGAGATCCATTGTGTATATGAAGGCGGAATAACACATGGGAATAAGGAGTGCAGGCGTTATTTTGAGAAAATCTGGTTGAAATTGGCGGAAGCCGGATTGCATATACACTATTATTCACAGTCTGATGAAAAGTATTGTAGATTTTTGGAAACATTACATCCACGTTTCCATTATGAGGGAAATGTGTCATCTTATACTCTGTCGTCTGAATTGACGCGGTATGATGTGGGGTTATGTATCTATAACAGTACACCAAAATATCAGTTGTATTTAGAGTATTCATCACCTAATAAATTATATGAATATGTGAATGCTGGCATTCCTGTGGCGGTAGGAGATATAAAAAGTCATATTTTAATTGTTGAAGCAAACAATTTTGGAAAATATATTGATTTCAATGGGGATATCATGCAGCAGATGAAAGAGATTGTCGAAATAGAAATACCATTTGGAGTATTAGAAGAAAAAGGATTTACGTTTGACAGTAAGACGGCTGAGCTAATGAAATTTTATGAAACCGTTCATAAACATGCGCAAAAGGGAGTTTAATCTGTGAAAAGGAATATTATTATTTTTGGAATTGGATATTATGGGAAAAATGCATATTGGAAATTAAAAAATGAGTATCACATTGTCTCTTTTGCAGATAATAATCCGAATATGCAGGGCACATTTTATGAAGGGATTCCAGTAATATCTGGAGAAGAACTTAAAAATCTGGATATAAGTGATATAGATATTATTGTTTGTACACGTGCCTATTTTGAGATTGGATCCCAAATATTTGATATGGGTATTTTTAGCTATTATGTAATGCTGGAGGGATTTTTGTACCATACAGATTTGAATGAGACTATGATGCCAGTGGAGTTGTGCCGTGTGTCCTATCATCAAAAAGAAGATAATGAGAAGAATATATTGTTTGTACAGAATGCTGCATGTATACGAACTCATAGAATTGCGGAGATTATGAAAGAGGAGGGATATAGGGTTTACCTCTTATATACATTGTCATATCCATATGCGGCATATGAGGAGTTTGCTGATATTTATGAAGAAATTTGGGGGTTTTCTTCGGCGAATGGTGTTCTTGACTTTATTTCAAATAGTGATTTTGATATTGTACACTGCTCAAATGAACCAGATATATTGGTTAATATTGTACAAAAAAGCAATAAGCCTGTGGTTGCAGATACACATGATATGCAAAGTATACGAAGTGATATCGGAATAGAAACACTTGTGTTAGAGTATTTGGCGAATGTAAACAGCGATGGGAAAATGTATATATCAGCTTCTAGTGCGGATATAGCAAAAGAAAAATATCAGTTGGATAATAAAAGGGTATTTTTTATAAATAATATGGTAATGGAACAGACCACGGTTAAAAATGCATATCAAAAACTAAGTTCCTTAGATCATATGATTCATTGTGTATATGAAGGAGGAGTAGTTGGAAATGATATAGCGAGTCATCGTTTTTTTGATGATATGTGGAAAAAAATAACAAATACAGGGGTGCATATTCATTTCTATTCTCCCTCAGAGATAGAATATTGTAAAAGATTAGAAAAAATTAGCCCTCTGATTCATTATGAAGGGAGTCTCAGTGGGGAGAAGCTGATTCTTGAAATGACGAAATATGATTGTGGATTGGCTGTTTTTCATTCGGTTGGCAATAACAGATTTCATCTTGAAAGTGGGTCGCCAAATAAATTATATGAATATCTAAGTGCTGGTATTCCTGTGATATCAGCCGGAATACATTCGCTGAAAAAATTTGTTGAACAGTACCATGTGGGTATAGAATTGGATTTTGCAGGGGATATCAGAAAACAATTAGAAGAAGCGTGTAAACTACATATTGAGAATGATTTTTTAACGCGAAATAATATGACAATGAAATCTTGTGCAAAAGAATTGGGAGCATTTTATGAAAGGATAAAGCAAAGGAAAGTAATTGCATGTAGGTAATATCAATTACAAGCACAAGACTTTAGCTTATAAAGGTAATAGAAGTATCGCATTTTGTGAAAAATAGAAAATGAGAAAATAAAAGAAAAACACCTTGACAATTTCATATATTACATCAGATTTTTCTCGTGTTAGATTTTAGTTTTTTCTATGTTTACATGCCAAAATTTAAATAGCAAAGATATGGCAAAAGCCTGGTGTAAAGTATGAAATTGCTTTATATCAGGCTTTTATTGTGGGTAAGAAAGTATAAATATTTATCAGATTCTCGCAGAAATTGGAAAGAGGACGTGTTGGATATTATAAAAAAAGATCAATACAGTCGGCTGCACATATTGATACACCCGTTTTGGTACAATGAACGCGAAATACCAGCAAAGGAAGTTTTGCGCTCTTTTTGTAAAAAGCAAGTATACCAATGTTACAAAGAATTAGATAGAAATATGCGTGATTTAAGCGAATTGCTTCAGAAACGAGAGCTGTTTGTTTAGGAGAAAATGGATGAAGAAGATAAGTGCAGAAGCGTTATTTGAATATTTAAGAACAAGAGATACGAGCATAGAGATTCATGGGAATAAGAATAGAGATATTCTTGGTTTTTCTTCTTTGAATAATTATAAGACAGGAACGATCACTTGGATAAAAAAGCAGGTTGGTGCGAATGTATGCCATTTGAAATTGACGGCGGTGGTATGCCCTCCTGATGCCCAAACAGAGGCAGAGGTTAGGTTTGTGACGGATAATCCGAAAGATGTATTTTTTACGGCAGTAGAATATTTGGCTGATCCAATAAGTGCATCAAAAATAGCTCCGACTGCAGTATTTGGCAAGAGTGTGCAAATAGGAGAAAACGTTTCCATTGGAGATTATTGTTGTATTGGAGATAATGTGCAGATTGGTGACGGGACAATTATAGAGGCACATGTTGTTATTCATAAGAATGTGAAGATAGGGAAAGGGTGTTTGGTAAAGTCAGGAGCAATTATTGGCGGGGCGGGATATGGATATTCCAAAAGAGACCATAGGTATCATAAAATACGTCATTATGGCAGTGTCGTTATTGGTGATAATGTAGATATAGGAAGTAATACATGTATTGATTGTGGAACGATAGATGATACAGTTATTGGAAATGGCGTTAAAATAGATAATTTGTGTCATATTGCCCATAATGTGACCATAGGAAATAATTCATCTATTGTGGCAAATAGTACTATTTGTGGCAGTGTTGTTATTGGATGTGAAGTGTATATAGCCCCTAATTCTGTCATAATGAATCAAATAAAAGTAGAAGATGGGGCAATGATTGGGATGGGAGCAGTGGTAACGAAAAATATAGAAGAGAGTACAGTTAATGTCGGTTTTCCAGCCAAAACAATTCGTATTCGAACAAAAGAGGATTGGCGTAATTACTGATGTTTTTAGAATGATTCGTTTTATAAATAGGAAGGAAGAAAGGTATTCTTTGACAAGTTTATTAAAGTATTTGATAAAATACAATGCAGAAAATAATATTAGCCATATATCAAAAAATGTGTTTGCTTTAAAATAGGAATCTTTATATTAGGCTTTTTGGAGGAAAACTATACATGAAAATAGTATCAGTTGTAGGCGCGAGGCCTCAGTTTATAAAGGCAGCAGCAGTATCACGAGTGATTAGAAAATATGTAACAGAAATATTGGTTCATACTGGACAGCATTATGATAGTAGTATGTCCAATATATTTTTTGAACAATTGGATATTCCAAAGCCTAACTATAATTTGGGAGTGGGATCAGGCTCTCATGCAAAACAAACAGCAGAAATGTTGGTCAAATTAGAGGAAATTTTTTTAAAAGAAGAACCCAATTATGTGCTAGTATACGGGGATACAAATTCTACATTGGCAGCAGCGTTGGCGGCATCTAAAATATTAGTTCCAGTCATTCATGTGGAAGCAGGTTTACGGTCTTTTAATATGGCGATGCCAGAGGAACAAAACCGAATATTGACAGATCATATTTCAGAATATTTATTTTGCCCGACACAGACTGCGGTAAAGAATTTGGAGAAAGAAAATATTACAAGTAATGTTTATTGTATTGGAGATGTGATGTGTGATGCAGTGCACTTCTACCTAGAAAAGATAAGAGAAATTTCAAAAAGTATCTTTATGGCAAAACTTCAGTTGTTGTTTCAGTGGGACAAGCAATTGCAAAATTGGTATATTGCTACAGTGCATAGAGCCGAAAATACAGAAAATGAAATGGCATTGTGTGAAATCCTTAAAGCTTTTGAGAAATTAGAGTATCCTGTTATTTTTCCAGTGCATCCAAGGATTAGGAAATTTATTGACCAACTTATGGATAAAAATCATTATCAAAATATATGTTTTGTTGAGCCATTGGGATATTTAGAGATGCTTTACTTTACGGACAATGCAGTGAAGGTGATAACTGATTCAGGAGGTTTGCAGAAAGAAGCATATATTATGCATAAGAATGTTGTTACGTTGAGAAACCAAACAGAATGGGTAGAGACACTTGAAGGCAACCATAATATATTATGTACGATTGATAGCAAAAGTATTCTTGAAGCTGTTCAAAGAACAGATATTAAAGATCACTTTGATGATTGCTTATATGGCAATGGGAATGCAGTAGGGAAAATGTGTAGAATATTGTTTTGATTCTATATTTTATAACAGCAGGATAAAAATCAGGGAAAACCTATAACAGTTCAGTCTAGGACTTTGCACTACGCTGCAAAGTCCGTAGGAATATGTAGTGGTTGAGATGCATCAAGCCACCACGAAGTGGTTTTGCATGGCTTGATGTTCGTAACAGGAAACCGAAGGCTGAACTGATACGAAAACCTTAATTTTTTCTAAGGGAGATGTAGACAAATGGAAAACTGTTTGGTCTGGGGAGTTGGCAAAATAGGCAGTAGCAGTGTATTAAAGGATATTTTATCACAAAAGTATCATGTTAGAGCATATTGTGACAGTAGTATGAATGGTGGAGAAATAATCAATGGTTTAAAAGTAATAGGTATTGATGAGATAGATAGATTTATAAAAGATGAGCAAATTACTGTTATTTTAATTGCGGCGCTGAACAAAGATATCATAAAAAGCATTAGAGAAAGTATTGTAGAAAAAATTACAGCGAATATCAGGATTTTGGAATTATATGATTCAGAATTGGATAGTATGGAAAATTTGTATTTGTCAAATGTACATAAAGCAATGAAATTCCAGTGGGATGTCAATTTTGCAAACCAGTCCAAAGTATGGGTAGCAAATTTAATAAGCGAGATAGAATACTGGACGGATGCATACTGTAAGACGCAAGGTACATTTCTCACTCCTTATATTGAAAATACGAATTTTACGACGTATTATCCTGAGTACAAAGAATTTGCAGCTCAGTTAAAAGAGAATGCGCTTATTTTAGATATTGGAGGAGGAATTGTCTCAAAATTGGGATGCAATACAGACCAAGGGTGCCTACTTCAAATTAGAACAATCGATCCCTTAGCATACTGGTATAATCAGTTTTTACCGATGGATATTTCAGAGAGTAAGAAGTGTCAGTTTGGATTATTTGAATTTATTGCAGACTTTTATCACAAAGAAAGTGTGGATGGTATTGTGATTAATAATGCGTTGGACCATTGCATAGACCCTTTTAAGAGTATTTTGGAATGCTTGTACATATTGAAGACGAATAGTCAAATGGGGTTGTTGCATAGAAGGGCTGAGGCAGTTTATGAGAAATATTCTGGTCTGCATAGATGGAATATTGACTATAATACGAAAGACCACTTTATAATTTGGAATCAACATCATGCAATCAATGTTACAGAAGCATTGCGTGAGATTGCAGAGATTAACTTGACACATTCGGAAGAATCCCTTCCAAGAGAAAAACAGATAATTAAAATTGAAATTAAAAAAAAGAATAATTTTGAATTGGAGCAATTTGTAGATATCAAGGAAGAAAGATATTTTCTGGCAAGTCTGTTAGAACATTTAATGAAATATTATGCAGAAAATGATATTAGTCATATATATCAAAAAATGCATTCACTTTAAAATAGTGGAGAAAAGAAATGCTATTAAGATGTACTTCATTTGAACAAATGCGTAGAGAGATTGAGGACAAGAACAGACCGATTGTCATATTTGGAGCAGGTGTTATTGGCACCGTTACAGTGCCAGAGATTTTGCGGCAATATCACCTGTCAGAGCGTGTAATGTGCTATATCGATAATAATTGTAAAGAACAAAGAAAAACAATCAATGTAGCAAATAAAGTAGTGGATATTGCTCCAGTTGATCAATTAAACGAGGCTGATAAAAATACAGCAATCATAATTGCTATCAGCAGATATGCAGAAGTATTAGAGCAATTAAGCAATATGCTTTGTACGCAACACATGCTTTGTTTTATTATGCCAATGATGTGTATCCATAATTTTTGCAACAGTATTTCAGAGGGCATTCCAGTATTATCAGATAAACCACTCATTCCTAAAAAGATTCATTATATGTGGTTGGGAAAAAAGCAGATTCCTGATAAACTGCAAAAGTGCATTGACAGTTGGGAAAAATATTGTCCCGATTATGAAATTATACGATGGGATGAATCAAACTATGATATAACAAAAAATGATTATATGAAACAGGCATATGAGGCAAAAGCATATGGTTTTGTACCAGATTATGCGCGGCTCGATATTTTATACCAACACGGCGGAATATATATGGATACAGATGTGGAAGTGGTTAGAAATTTAGAGGATATGCTTTATCAGCAGGCATTTTGTGGCGTAGAAAAGTGGCAGACAATAAATTTTGGCGGATGCAGTGGTGCGGTTAAAGGGCACGAGGCAATCTTAAAGGTGCTAAATGAGCGGGAAAACGTCTCCTTTTTTATGAAAGATGGAAGTCCTAATAGAACGACTTGTGGGTTTTATGATACGAATGTGGCGCTGAAAAATGGATATATCATAAATGGGAAAACGCAAAATATTATGGGAATGAATATCTATGCATCGGATTATTTTCATCCTTATGATTATATGTCCATGCAGACAAACCAAACCAATCATACATATTCTATCCATTGGTTTAATGGTGGATGGTTGGATGAAAAGACGCGGCAAGCAAATATGCTTGTTTCTCAAAAGTATGACAGCATTTATCAACAGTGTATAAAAAACCAAGAAAAAAGTATCGACGATAAAATAGATATGAACTAGCGGGAGATAAAACTTATGACCTTGGAACTCACAGCTTCTTTAATGTGCGCAAATTATGGCAACTTGGAGAAAGAAATCAAAGAGCTTGACGAGGGTGGTATCGACTCTTTCCACATTGATATTATGGATGGGCGGTTTGTGCCTAACTTTGCAATGTCGTTAAACGACATGAAATATATAGCTAGTGCGACAAAAAAACCACTAGATGTGCATTTGATGATTGAGCACCCTAACAACAATGTGCAATTATTTTTAAACAATCTTCGTCCTGGCGATACAGTTTATATTCATCCAGAGGCAGAATATCATCCTTCTACGACCTTGCAAAAAATTATTGATGCTGATATGGTTCCTGGGATTGCGATTAATCCAGGAACTAGTGTAGAAACAGTTTATGAAATGCTCCGCATTGTAAAAAAAGTCCTGATTATGACAGTGAATCCAGGGAATGCAGGACAAATGTACATGCCTTATGTTGGAAAGAAGATTACACGGTTGTTAAATTTAAAAGATGAGATGAAATTTAAAACCTATTGGGACGGGGCATGTAGTGCGGACAAGATTCTTAAATTTGCGCCGATGGGAATGGACGGATTTGTGCTTGGCACTACACTTTTGTTTGGAAAAGAAAGATCTTATAAGGAAGTAATACAAGAAATTCGTCGTTATTGTGATAACTGTGATAGGAACAAACGTTAAACGAGATTAGAACAAAAAGTTATGGTGAGTTGCGATTCAATAGTTTCGTTGGAGGATAGGTATGAATATTGCACTGATTTTATCAGGAGGGACAGGTACACGCCTTGGAGCCAATATTCCCAAACAATATATAAAGGTAGACGGCAGAATGGTCATTTCTTATTGTATTGAACAGTTTGTAAAACATAAAGAAATTGATGCGATTCAGATTGTGGCCAATAGGCAGTGGCATAATACAATCCAAGCATATTTTGAAAAGCTTGATTGTTCTCAAAAAGGCAATCATACAAAGTTTCGCGGTTTTTCTAAACCGGGGGAAAATAGACAATTGTCAATATATCATGGACTGCAAGATATTCTTTTGTATGCATTAGAATCGGATAAGATAATAATACATGATGCAGCAAGGCCCTTAATATCTGCACAGATAATAACAGATAGCCTAAAGGCATTAGAGGGACATGACGGTGTGATTCCAGTGCTTTCTATAAAAGATACAGTATATAGAAGCGAGGATGGAAAGGAAATTAGTGCATTGATTGACCGAAGTAAAATTTATGCAGGACAGGCGCCAGAGACTTTTCGACTTGGAAAATATTATAAAGCGAATGTAAAATTATTACCAGACAAAATATGGTCGGTGAATGGTTCCACAGAACCCGCAGTCCTAGCAGGATTGGATATTGTTATGATACCTGGCGATGAGAAAAATTTTAAAATAACAACAAAAGAGGATTTAAAACGATTTTGTGAAGTGCTGAAAAGTTGAAAAAATAGAATGAAACAACAGGAAAAGATGAGTGCGTTGGCGCTCATTTTTTATGCGCACAGACGCGGATAGGAAATATGCCGCAAGAGTTTACATATAGCACTAACTTTTCTTCTTGTTCTGTCTAGTAAAGCAAAAATCATTGTGGTAAAATAACAGAAGAGTCGTCAAATAGACAATTGTTTATTTCACTTCAGTCCCTAAGATTGAAGTGCAGTTAGTTACGAATACTTGGCATAAGAAGAATACACGATAGGTTTTTTGATAGAAAAAGGTGCGATAAATGATATTAAAAAAGATGATTCCAAAAGATTTTTATAAGTTATTCCGAACTAGAAATATGGATGCATATATGACATTTTTGATTGCCATCTATGATGAAAATAATGAGATTTATACAGCGCTTGGACTTACTATAGAGGACGGTCAGGCAATTATTGGCGAATTAATTAGTAGGATGCAGATTGAATGGATGGATGACAGTGAGGAGACAGAAGAAAACATGGTCTTTGAAGGAACAGGAACCTCCTCTGCTATTCTTAATACGCTGATTCGTTGGGGGTGGATTAAGAAAGACTATGATGAACAGTTAAACACTTATATTTTGTCTTTTCCAGAATATAGTCAGCTCTATGTAGAACTGTTTAAGAAGCTTTTTAGCGCAGATGACAGCAGAGAGCGAGAGAGTATTCTTTCTATATATAGTGCACTTTTTACCTATCAGGCAGACAAGGAGAAAAATAATGATATTTTAAAAAGTGCCTTGATTACCTCTAAAAATTTGGAGACGCTTCTTGCAAATATGCAATATGGAATGCGGACTTACTTTGATGTGCTTTCAAGAAGCAAAAATTTTATTGAAATACAGCAGGTGCTTGTGGACGAGATTAATAATAGTGACAGTGAAAAATATGCGATTCTTACAACAACAGATAGTTTTTATCGTTATAAAGAGTCTGTAAAAGAATTAATTACTCAGATTTTGAGTCAGCATGATCAAAAAAAAGTCGAGTTGTCAAAGGCATTACATGCGTATGAGAAGAATCGTTCTGCGTGTGCACAGTTACATAAGGCTTTGCAGTATAATGATGAGGCAGTCGAGCTTGTCTACAAAATAGACCGTCAGTTTGATTTGATTGAGCGAAAATATAATAAGCTAGTGGAGCAGAAGGTAGTCTTTGCCAAGCGCGCGCTTGCTCGAATCCACTATATTTTTCAGGAAGGTGCAGCTGATGAAGACAATGTGATTCGACTGGTTCGACTCATAGAAAAAAGTGCAAATTCAGAGCAGATTTTGGAAGATTTAAGAGGGAAAATTTCATTGACAGCACCGTTTAAGATGTTTGATGACAATAGTGTTTATAAGCGGCATGATGGCAGTGAGAAATTGTTTGAACCGTTGGTAGTAGAACGTTTAGAAGAACAAAATACAACAAAAATTACGGATTTTGTGCCAAAACCACGCTACACAAAGAAAGAATTGCAGGCATTTTGTGCGCGCAATGTTAAGAACGGAGCGTTTCAAGCGACCGCAGAGACTGTTCAATCGGTGGAGGATTTGGAAAAGCTTTTGTTTTTGTGGCAGGAAGTCACTGGAAAACAACCAAAACAAGACCCAATACAGCTTGGAGAAGAGCTTCAAAGTAAGGAAGGATTTACTTTTTCTGCGCTTCGTATCGCGATAGAGGAGGAAGATAACAATGAAATACATGGATGAGCTGTCACAAAGTGAGGCGGCAGGAATTAAGAAAACAATACAGGATTTGTTTCGCCAGACTTGTATTTTGCAAATAAAATGTGACCCAGTGACACTCATACAACGAGATAATCCCAGATATCGGATTTGTGCAAATCATAGGGAATTTATTGCGGATTATTTGTCGGTGCTCGACTGTGAACTGGTACATGATCCCCAAGAGCATATCTTTCGCATAAAAGGAGAAAGTATGCCGATTGACAGATTGACCCTTACAGGAACCCGTATTTTATTAATTCTTAAAATCATTTATCGAGATAGGATTATGGGAGAAGGGCTCAATGCAACAGTGACTTGTCTTCGGGAAATTCGCGAGATTGGAAGCAATACCAATCTATTGACAAGGAAACTGACAATGCAGGAATGGCAGGATACATTGGCTATACTTAAGGTACATCAAATAATAGAGTTGCCTGGAGCGATTGGCAATCTCGAGGATGATTCTCCAATTTATATCTATAGTACCATTAATATTTTTTGTTCGTCAGTAGAGATTAATGAATTGATTAAAAAGTATGAGGAGTCGACAGGTGAAGAAAGCGAAGAAGATATTTAAGAGAATGTGCCTGAATAACTGGGGAGGAATTACACACCAGATTCTTGAATTTCATGAGTATGTGAATCTCTTTAGCGGAATGAGCGGTTCAGGAAAGTCCACAGTGATGGATGCCATACAAGTTATTCTGTATGGAAGCATTTCATCAAATTTTCTCAATAAAGCGGCAGATGATGCTAGAAATAAAAGAAGTGTTTTAAGTTATTTAAGAGGAGAGCAGAAGGATGGAACAGCAAATCGTGCGGGAAAGGATTTCTGTTCCGTTATTGCACTTGAGATTGAGGACACTGGAAGTCATATGGCAAGTTGTGTAGGGTTGGCATTTGAGATTCGGAAAAATGACACAGAGATTCGGAAAATGATTTATTTTAGTCATACTGGAAATATGCCTGAACAAGGCTATTTGACACAAGCAGGGTATCCATATACCAATCAGGAGATAAGAAAGTTGGTGGAAGAGCGCGCTGCAGGCACCCAAAATCGAGGACGCAGTGATGTGAATCGCATTTATCCTTCCAAGGAGGCGTACACAAATGCGCTTTATGATAATCTGCTCGGCTATATTGACGGAAAGCGATTTCATGTGATGGAAAAGAGTGCCATTGCACTCAAAATGACAGATGGTACGGGACAATTTATCAAGGATTATATGTTTCCTAAAAATGATGGGGATATTATTGGAAAGATTAGCGAACAGTTGGGAGCATATCGCGATATTCAGGAAAAGATTAAGGATATGCGTCAGCGCATTGCACTTTTGACGCAAGTACAGCAAGCAGGGCAACGCAAAACGGCAGTCAGTGCAGATATCTTACGGTCGAGAGCAATGATACAGTGTGTGGAGGTCATAGAACTTCAGAATAAGATTGCGGTGAATACAGAAGAAATTCAAAATGCTGCACAAGAATTGGTGCGCCTTGAAGATGCTGCAAAAAGAATGGAAGTAGAAATGGCTGATATCGACGGGGAGTTAATTCAGGTATCAGCGGAACTTAAAGCGAGTGATGTTGGAATAAAGCAGGACCAACTTAAGGAACTTATCAAACTGCAACAAATGTACGCAGCGGACAGTGAGCAGTGGCACAAGATTACAAAGGGACTTGTAAAATGGGAGCAAGATGAGATTGTTACAGATTATATCACCAATCCAATGCTCAATCGAATTGCTGCGTTTTGTAAGGGAAAGGTGGACGAAGACTTATGTCAAAATCTTAGGAAAAATATTCAGGATGCAAAGACAAGCATCGATGAAGTTCTTGAAGAGTACAATGAACAGCGGCGGGATTTAGAAAAAGAAATTCGAGAATTGACACGACTTGTCGATGATATGCAAAATGATAGAAAACCTTATCCGCCAGTGCTAAAAGAGGCTAGGGCGGCGTTGGAGC
This sequence comes from Lachnospiraceae bacterium, assembly GCA_011959805.1. GTDB lineage: Bacteria > Bacillota > Clostridia > Lachnospirales > Lachnospiraceae > COE1. The sequence continues at coordinate 24,827 of BLMC01000024.1, forward strand.
GCAGACTGACGGACAGTTATGGTCGTGTGATTAAAGTCAATATTTTTGCTGATTTGTTTAATGTAGAAGATGCAGCGTGGAAAAATGCTATTGAAGGCAGGTTGGGACGACTAAAATATTCGCTTGTGACAGAACCAAAATATGCGCAGGATGCAGCTAGGATTTTTCGCGAGATGAAAAAGTATGAGGAAGTTGAACTAATTAACACAGACGCAGTGCTTAAACAAAAGTTGTTTGTAGAAGAAAATTCTTTGTATGAAGCTGTGAAAACAGATATTTCATATATGGATGCTTGTCTGAAAAGATATCTAGGACGAATACAGAAATGCTATACAATTGAGGAATTAGAGCATGTGCGTGACGGTGTGACACCAGATTGTTATTCTTATAGTAATTTTATATTTCGTCATCTTCGCAAGGCGGACTACGAAAAACATGCTTGTATTGGCACAAAAGTTTCCAAGGCAAAATTGGAAACTTATTGTGAAAAGTTACAGGAACGTAAGAAGGAGTATGCAAAGGTTAAGCAGGTAGTAGACCAATTGAAAGCGGCGGCAGGATTTGAGGACTTGAACAACGATACCACATACTTTATCCGTCTGTCCAAAGCCGGAAAAGAACTAGATAAAGTGACAGGGGAAATCACAGCTCTTCGACAGGAGATTGCACGCATTATAGAGGGTGAGTTTAAGGAGCTTCAAGAGCGAAAGGACAGATTAACAGAAAAAAAAGAAAATAAGCGCATAGAGCAAAGTCAAAATCAGAATCGAATCAACGAGTATACAAGAAAGAAAAGTCATAGGGAAGGCGAGTTAAAGACACTTGCATTAGATTTGGAAGAAAAAAATGCAGTGTATAAGACAGATATTCAGATTGAAGAGGAAGTTCGGCGGCAGTTAGAAACACGTTCTAGTCAAACAGTGCGCAGTAAATTGTCAACACAAATTAACAGTTTGGAGGAAAAGGAACAAGAGGAGATAGAGACACTACAAAATGCCAGAAATCGTTTTAACAGAGAATATCCGTCGGTTGGATTTAGCGGTGCAGAAAAGGAAAATACCGTGTATGAGAGATTGTTGCAGGATTATCAAAGTGATTATGAACCAAAGTATGAAAATGAATTTGAGAAACAGTGTAGTCTTATATACAAGAGTTTGCGCGAAAATGTAATTGCGACAATCCACGGCGATATCAATGCAGCAAAGCGGCATACGCATGAAATTAATCGGTTGCTTCGGGAAACGAATTTTGCAGACAGTACCTATCAGATTAAGATTGAGCCAGCCAGAGATGAGAAGGGACAATTCTATGAAATGTTGACAGCACCAGAGCTAGACAGCAAAAATATTGGTACAGATATGACAGAAGGACAGATAAGTCTTGGAGAAGATACGTTTTATCAGAAATATGAACAGAAGATTAAATTGTTGACAGATAAGTTTATGCCATTGCGGGAGGAAGATGGTAGAATTCGGGAACAGCGAATACGCGATATGGAGGAATATGCTGACTACAGAAATTATCTTTCTTTTAGTATGTATGAACAAGTAACAGATGAAAATGGAACTGTTGTTCGAGAAAATTATGTAGATGAGATGGCTGGGCGTGACTCTGGAGGAGAGGGACAGAATCCAAAATATGTAGCACTGCTTGCTGGCTTTGCAATGCTTTATAATACGCAGAGTAGTAGAGACTCCAAGATTAAGCTAGTACTGCTCGACGAAGCTTTTTCTAAGATGGATCAAGAGCGCAGTGCAGTATGTTTAAAATATGCGCGCAAGATGGATTTGCAATTGATTGTCTGTGTTCCTGATGAGCGTTTACAGTCGTTGATTCGGAATGTGGATTGTGTCTATGGTTTTCGGCGATTTCAAAATCAGATTTCAATGATGCATATTGACAAGGGAAATTATCTTGAGCTGTTGGAAGGAGAGAAGACTTATGGAACAAATGACTCTATTTGACAGGGAATTGCCACAGCCGTTGGCAGCGCGGCTGCGACCGCAGTCTTTGGAGGAATATGCAGGACAGACACATCTGTTAGAAAAAGGAAAAGTATTGCGTCGTCTGATAGAGAATGACCAAGTATCCTCTATGATTTTTTGGGGACCACCAGGTGTTGGTAAAACAACACTTGCACGAATTATTGCGGGCAGAACAAAGTCCTCGTTTATTGATTTTTCGGCGGTGACAAGCGGTATCAAAGAAATTCGCACAGTGATGGAACAGGCAGAACAAAACCGCCGATTTGGGGAGCGAACAATTGTATTTGTGGATGAGATTCATCGGTTTAATAAGGCACAGCAGGACGCATTTTTGCCATTTGTAGAAAAAGGTAGCATTATTTTAATTGGTGCTACCACTGAAAATCCATCGTTTGAGATTAACAGTGCGCTTCTATCACGGTGTAAGGTATTTGTATTGCATGCGCTTACTGTGGAGGAGTTGACAGCACTTTTGTCACGTGCATTAAAAGACAATAGAGGCTTTGGAATGCAGCAGGTGCACATTTCCGATGAACTGCTTCAGGCGATTGCTAATTTTGCCAATGGAGATGCAAGAAATGCACTGTCAACTTTAGAGATGGTTGTTTTAAACGGTGAAATCGAGGAAAACGGGGCAGTCAGAATCACAAAAGAAATTTTAGAACAATGTATTTCTAAAAAATCCTTATTATATGATAAAAAGGGTGAAGAGCACTACAATTTAATTTCTGCTTTACACAAATCCATGCGCAATTCTGACCCAGATGCTGCGGTGTATTGGCTTGCCAGAATGTTAGAGGCAGGAGAAGATCCGCTTTATATTGCGAGGCGAGTGACACGTTTTGCAAGTGAAGATGTGGGTCTTGCTGACCCACAGGCGCTTCCTATCGCAGTGGCAGCATATCAAGCGTGTCATTTTATTGGTATGCCAGAGTGCAGTGTGCATTTGACGCAAGCAGTAATTTATTTGTCGCTTGCACCCAAATCCAATGCATTGTATATGGCATATGGACATGCAAAGCAAGATGCTATAGAGCAGCTTGCCGAACCAGTACCACTGGTGATACGCAATGCAGTCACCGATTTAATGGGGAGATTAGATTATGGAAAAGGCTATCAGTATGCGCATGATACAGAAGAAAAAATTGCACATATGCAGTGTCTTCCAGATTCTTTAATGGGAAAAGAGTATTATCAACCGACTACACAAGGACAGGAATCCATCTTTAAGGAGCGGTTGGAGCAAATTAAAGAATGGAAGGCGGGAAAATAAGTGTGCATTCCCGAAAAAGGTTATTTACAGCAATTTTATATTCTGTATAGTTTGATGCTTTGCGGATTTTTTTGAGATGTTTGTCAGATGCAACAAAACTTTCACTCAAGTAGGTCCATAAGTCCTTCATTTTAAAGAGAGTTGGGGTTTCTCCGGGCATCTGTTCAGAGTAACCCATAAAGATTTCATTGTGAAATGCTTTGAGGACTTCTTTTAAGGCAGCGGTATCTACGAAATCTGTTGAACATGATAGATTCGCAGAAGTTTTTTGCAAAACAGACTGTTGGATTTGACTGGTCAACATCGGATTTTTGAGGATACCTCGTCCAATCATAACACAGTTTGTCTGAGGAAGAGCACAGAGTAATTTCTCAAAATTATTTGGCGAAGTAATATCTCCATTGTAACAGAGGGGTGTATTTGGCAACATTGCAATAGCTGATGCGAATGCTTCTTTGTGAGGAGTGGATTGATAAAATTCTTTCTGCAAACGTGGATGGATAATTAACTCTTCCATTGGATACTTTTTGTAGATTTCAAGAATACGGGGCCACTCTGCAATAGATTCAATACCAATTCTTGTTTTAATGGAGATGTTGAGCGGTGATTTTTCAAAAATTTGAGACAAGAAATGGTCCAATTCGTGCGGAATACTTAGAAATCCTGCACCGCGTTTTCTGGCAGTGACAGTGCCAGAGGGACAACCGAGATTGAGATTTACAGTTTTGTATCCGTATTCTGCAATTTTATTAGCGATTTGTAGAAATTCTTCTGCGCGGTTTGTTAGAATTTGTGGTACCACAGTTAGATTTTTGTTGTGCTCAGGTAGAATTTCATTCCGTTCGCGCTGGTTCATCTTTTTGCTTGTAATAAATGGTGTAAAATACTTGTCGATACCGCCAAAGTAACGATGGTAAGCATTTCTAAAAATGTAAGTAGTGATTCCTTCCATAGGGGCTAAATAAAATTTCATAAAACTCCAATCTATTATTATCTTGTTACTATAATGAAATGTTTTATTTTCGCAAGCAATGATCCAAGCGACTAAAACAGACGTTTGGCCAATGCCGCAAGTTGCGGGCTGTTGACTTACTTTACCATTTTTCTTGTGTTTTTGCAATAAAATAGATATTTTACTGTGGAGTGTAGTGTGAAATCAAAGATTTCCCACATCTTGATTTGTATGCCCGCAAAAGCGGGCAGATGGGATATTCTAAATCAAAAATATAGCAATCATTAATCTAATTTTAATGGAAATAGCATTTTGAATTAATTTTGATTGTTTATGATAGTATTATCAACAGAGCACAAAAGCAATACGCTTCGATAAGATTCATATTAAAAAACAATCAAAAAGGAGAGAGAAAGATGGATAATTTTCAAAAGGTAGAAAAATTAAGAGAACATGCAAATGTATCATACGAAGAGGCAAAACAGGCTTTGGAGAACAGCAATTGGGATATTCTTGACGCGATGATTTATCTGGAGCAAAACGGCAAAGTACATGGACCAGAACAGGCAAGTTATACAACACAATCAGAGAAAGTAAAGATTGAGTTGGATGAAAAGGAGTGCAAGTCAACTTTTTCGGACAATCTAAAACGATTTGGAGACTGGTGTTTGGGACTGTTTGAGAAAGGAAATAATAACAGCTTTTGTGTGGAGTATGAACAAAGAGAGATTTTCCGAGTGCCGATTACTTTGTTAGTAGTGTTGTTGTTCTTCTCATTTTGGGTGGTAGTTCCACTGTTGGTAATTGGGCTATTCTTTGATATGAGATACCATTTTGCCGGACCCAATGTGAGAAGTGTCGACATTGATCTCAACAAGGCGATGGACAGCGCAGCGGATGCGGCGGAGAGCATTAAGAACGAGTTTAGCAATACTGCAAAAGAAGAGAACAAGTAATTGGATATGGATGGGGCTGGCTATTATAAAATAGCCAGTCTCTTTGTGTACTAATACAATGAAAATTAAGGAACAGGTTGTGTTTCGATTATTGTGAGGAGGCAGTGATGGCAGTGACAATTTTGATTGTGGAGGATGAGGAGAAGATAGGGCGTTTTCTTGAATTGGAACTTGTACATGAAGGATATGAGGTTATGAAGGCGGTAAATGGCAGAGAAGGATTAGAAAAAGCACAGAATAGCAAAGTAGATTTGGTGGTGCTTGATGTGATGCTTCCAGCGCTAAATGGGTTTGAAGTGTTGCGGAGGTTGCGTAAAAATTCAGATATTCCTGTTATAATGCTTACGGCGCGCGACGAAGTGATGGATAAGGTTGCTGGATTAGATGGCGGTGCAGATGATTATATGACAAAGCCATTTGCGATTGAGGAATTGCTTGCGCGCATACGGTTGGTACTCAAAAAGCGCGGCGGTGTAGTCCACTTGGAAAAAAATCAGCTCAGCGTTGGAAAACTTAGAATGGATGTGCAGCGTTATGAGGTTTCTTATGATGGAAAATCGGTTGAATTGACACATAGAGAATTTGAACTTTTGCGTGTTTTGCTGGAAAATAAAAATATTGTGATATCAAGAGATACTTTATTAGAAAAGGTCTGTGGATATGATTATATGGGAGAGACAAATATTATTGATGTGTATGTGCGATATCTTCGGAGTAAACTTGATGATGTGTTTCAGGTAAAGATTATTCAGACAGTGCGGGGAGTGGGGTATTGTATCAAAGATGAAAACTAAAAAAAGAGAAAATAAAAATAAGGACAATAAAAATACAAAGATTAAGAAAAATAAGTCTTTTGACACTGTGCGGGTAACTTCCATTGCAAGAAAGATTAATTTGAATAATGTAGGTCGCTTGTTTCTTGCATATGTGGGAATGGATATGCTTATATTGATAATACTGTCGGTGGTTTTTGTAATTGGTATGGATATACAGATAACGGGGAATTTTTCGCTTTCCTATAATCGAGAGTTTTCCTATAATCGAGACTTATGGAAAGTGTTGTATACCGTTTTAGATAGCACAAACGAGAGATTATACCAAATACCTGTTGGGATTTGGTTTGGTTTGTTGCGCATTGGCGGGTTGATTGTTTTGGCAATACAAATATTTGATTTGATTACAGTGGCTTTCTCTGGGACGGCGCAGGTACGCAGAGAACTGCGCCCGTTGAACCAGATAGCAGCGCGGGCGCAGGAACTGAGTGAGATTGCATTTGACGAGACAAAATATCATAGTCTGGAAGATGCAATTACCAACTTAAAGGTAGAGGCGATGGAAAATGGAATTCATATGCACGATAAAGACTTGCAAGGGATTGAGATTGCTCTTAATGGATTACTTGAGCGTATTCGTGCCTCTTACAAGCAGCAGACGCAGTTTGTATCGGATGCTTCCCATGAACTGCGCACTCCAATTGCTGTTATACAAGGATATGTTAATATGTTGGACCGCTGGGGAAAGGAAGATACTGCAATTGTTGAGGAGTCTATTGAGGCAATTAAAAATGAAGCAAACCATATGCAGAAGTTGGTGGAACAACTTCTGTTTCTAGCAAGAGGGGATTCCAACCGACAAAATCTTGACAGGAAACTCCACGGATTAAATAGTATTATGCGTGAAGTTTATGAAGAGTCACTGATGATAGATGAAAAACATCGATATCGTTTTGAGGAGTCAGGTGTGGTTCAGGTGTATGCGGACAGCGATCTGTTAAAGCAGTCCGCAAGGATATTGATTGACAATGCTGCAAAGTATACAAAGCAAGGGGAGGAGATTTTGATACGTGTTGGTACATGGAGAGACGGATCACCATTTTATGGAATACAAGACAATGGAATTGGTATGTCACAGGAGGATGTAGCCCATGCATTTGACCGATTTTATCGCGCGGATTGTGTGCGAAATAGTAAGACCGGAGGCACAGGGCTTGGGCTATCGATTGCAAAATGGATTGTCGATAAACATCAGGGGTATTATGATATTGTGAGTCGGGAAGGATTGGGAACTCGATTTAATGTGGTGTTTCCTATACCAGACACACTTTAATATAGAAATCAAAATAAAAGAGAACTTGCTATTAGATATGCCGTCATATATAATAAGGATAGAAAGAGAGAAATTGTTTATGTGGTTTATATTTGCATTGTTATCCGCAGTGTTTGCGGCATTGACTTCTATATTGGCAAAAATTGGTGTTGAGGGTGTAAATTCCAATCTTGCGACTGCCATTAGAACCGTGGTAGTAGTTGTAATGGCATGGGGAATGGTGTTTTTGACAAACGCTCAAGGGGGTATTTGGCAGATTGGAAGAAAGAGTTGGATTTTCCTTATTTTATCGGGGCTTGCCACAGGTGCGTCTTGGCTATGTTATTATCGCGCGCTGCAAGTTGGGGAGGTCTCCAAAGTAGTTCCAATTGATAAATTAAGTGTTGTTATCACACTAGTGCTTGCGTTTGTGTTTTTACGGGAACAGTTTAGCGCCAAATCGTTGCTTGGATGTATTTTGATTGGCGCAGGAACACTTGTGATGGTACTTTAATTTACAGAAAAGATTTTTCACTGTGAAGAATAACATCATAAACAATTATTTGGTATAAACGATAAGAAAAATAGCAAAAGGATTGATACAAAAAGTACATAGGACAACAGGAGGATACTATGGCATTTACACATCTACATGTGCATACAGAGTACAGTTTGCTCGACGGTTCCAATAAAATTAAGGAGTATGTCAAGCGCGTGAAGGAACTTGGTATGGATAGCGCGGCGATTACAGACCACGGTGTCATGTATGGCGTAATTGATTTCTATAAGGAAGCGAAGGCAAATGGTGTTAAGCCAATTCTTGGGTGCGAAGTCTATGTCGCGCCCAACTCGCGTTTTGATAAGGAAGTTGGGGGCAAAGAGGACCGTTATCATCATCTAGTGTTGTTGGCGGAAAATAATGTCGGCTATGCCAATTTGATGAAAATTGTGAGCAAAGGATTTACAGAGGGATATTACTATAAACCACGTGTAGATATGGAAGTGCTAAAACAATATCATGAAGGCATTATTGCACTTTCTGCTTGTCTTGCCGGTGAGGTGCCCAAACTGTTGACGAAAGGATTGTTTCAGGAGGCGAAGAAGACAGCACTCAAATACGAGGAATGTTTTGGCAAGGGCAACTATTTTTTGGAATTGCAGGATCATGGAATTCCAGAACAGCGCACAGCCAATACAGCGCTGTTGCGTTTAAGTAAAGAGTTAGAGATACCACTTGTGGCGACAAATGATATTCACTATACATACGCGGAGGATGCCCAGTCACACGATATTTTACTCTGCATTCAAACAGCTAAAAAAGTTTCTGATGAGGATCGAATGCGCTATGAGGGGGGACAATACTATGTTAAGAGTGAGCTTGAGATGCGTGAATTGTTTCCTTATGCACAGCAGGCGATTGATAATACAGCGCTGATTGCAGACCGCTGTAATGTGGAACTTGAATTTGGCGTGACAAAATTGCCCAAATTTGAGGTTCCAGATGGTTATGATTCGTGGAGCTATCTCAATAAACTTTGTACCGATGGATTAAAAGAACGATTTCCTGATGACGATGGTACAATTAAGGAAAAGCTAGATTATGAGCTTGGCGTTATTCAGAAGATGGGATACGTCGATTATTTTTTGATTGTATGGGATTTTATTAACTGGGCAAGAGAACATGATATTCCAGTTGGGCCAGGGCGTGGCTCAGCAGCGGGAAGTATTGTTTCGTATTGTCTTCATATTACAAATATTGACCCAATACGCTATCGTTTGCTGTTTGAGCGTTTTCTAAATCCAGAGCGTGTATCCATGCCAGATATTGATATTGATTTCTGTTATGAGCGTAGGCAGGAAGTGATCGATTATGTCAGTGAAAAGTATGGACATGATAAGGTGGTACAGATTGTAACGTTTGGTACAATGGCGGCCAAGGGTGTGATACGTGATGTTGGACGTGCGTTGGATCTTCCATATAATTATGTGGATGGAATTGCAAAGATGATACCAAATGAAAACAATGCGCCAGTGAATATTACACGTGCGTTAGAGATGAATCCAGAGTTTCGGACCTTGTATCAGCAGGATGAACAGGTTCAATATTTAATTGATATGTGTAAACGGTTGGAGGGATTGCCGCGCCATACCTCTATGCACGCAGCAGGGGTTGTTATCTGCCAGAAACCAGCAGATGAATTTGTTCCTTTATCTCGTGGAAGTGACGGTGCTATTACAACGCAGTTTACAATGACTACAATTGAGGAGTTGGGACTCCTAAAAATGGATTTTTTGGGTTTGCGCACGTTGACTGTAATTAAAGATGCTGTGGACAATGTGGAAAAAACAACGGGGATTCATATCGACGTAGATCATATTGATTACGATGATAAAAAGGTATTGGCCTCTCTTGGGACTGGGAAGACAGATGGTGTGTTCCAGTTAGAAAGTCAGGGCATGAAAAACTTTATGAAGGAATTAAAGCCCCAGAATTTGGAAGATATTATAGCAGGTATTTCGCTTTATCGCCCAGGACCAATGGACTTTATTCCAGCGTATATTCGAGGCAAAAATAACCATAACGCTGTTACGTATGCTTGTCCACAGTTGGAGCCAATTTTATCACCTACTTATGGTTGTATTGTCTATCAGGAGCAGGTAATGCAGATTGTCCGTGATTTAGGAGGTTATACATTGGGGCGCAGTGATTTAGTGCGTCGTGCAATGAGTAAGAAAAAGAAATATGTTATGGAACAGGAACGCAAAAATTTTGTACATGGCAATGTTGAAGAAGGCGTTCCAGGGTGTGTAGCAAGTGGTATTTCAGAGACTATAGCAGATCAGATTTATGGAACCATGATGGATTTTGCCAGATATGCATTTAATAAATCTCATGCAGCGTGCTACGCGGTTGTCGCTTATCAGACGGCATATTTGAAATATTATTATCCAGTGGAGTTTATGGCGGCTCTTTTGACATCGGTGATCGATAATGCCTCCAAAGTGTCAGAGTACATTATGGTTTGTAAGAGTATGGGGATTCAAATTTTGCCGCCAGATATCAATGAGGGAGAAAATGGATTTTCCGTGTCAAACGGTGCAATTCGCTATGCGCTAAATGCAATTAAGAGTGTTGGAAAAACAGTTATTGATGGAATTACACAAGAGCGAAAAGAACATGGCAGATACCAAGATTTAAAAGATTTTATAGAGCGCACACAGGACGTTGATATCAATAAGCGGGCTATTGAGAATTTTATTAAGGCGGGGGCACTGGACAGTTTTGGGGCAACAAGAAAGCAGCTTATGAGTGTCTATGCGCAGATTTTGGACAGTATTGTACACACCAAGCGCGGTGTGATGACAGGACAGATATCACTGTTTGATATTGTTTCGGAGGAAGATAAAAAAGAGCTTGAGATTCCAATGCCTCATGTTGGAGAATATGAAAAAGAACTTCTGCTAAGTTTTGAAAAGGAAGTGTTGGGTTTCTATGTCAGTGGTCATCCAATGCAGGAGTATCAAACCTTGTGGGAAAAACGTATCACGGCAAAGACTTCAGATTTTTATCTTGATGAGGAGACAGGGCAGACACATGTGGAGGATTATGCCAAGGTAGTTGTCGGTGGTATGATTATGGAGAAAAAGATTAAGTATACCAAGCAGGATAAAATTATGGCCTTTATAACCTTAGAAGATTTAGTCGGAAGTGTGGAAGTTATTGTTTTTCCAAATGCATATGAAAAGTATTCTTCAAAGCTTTTGGAAGAAAATAAAGTGTTTATTGAAGGCAGAGTAAAAGTAGAAGATGAGCGCGACGGTAAATTAATCTGCGAGAGTATTACTGCGTTCGATGAGATTCCAAGGAAAGTATGGCTTAAGTTTCCGGATATGAATACTTATAGGAAAAGAGAAGCTGCTCTGTTTGATGCAATTTATGAATCAGAAGGGATCGACAATGTTATTATATATATAGAAGAAACTCGTCAAAAAAAGACGCTTCCCCCCAATCGAAATATTAAGGCCGACAGTGCAGTTCTTGATAAACTGCGCAGTTTATTTGGAGAGGAGAATGTAAAAGTGGTTGGATAATGGCAATGTGTATAGATATACAAAATGTTGCAGAAATATATCATAGTAATCTGTTGTAACAGTTCAGATAGGTCTGAGCATTTACTGCGCAGACCGTGAAGATACGTTTTAGGTGACAAGCATCCGCCCCATTGCGCAGCAATTTTTAATGGGCGGATGCCGTAACAGGACAGACTTGTCTGAACTGTTACGATCTGTTATAAGATTTGATAAAAAATTATCAATAAATATTGTAATATAACAAAAAAAGGTATAAAATATTTATGATTATGCGGAAGAATACTTCCGTAGAGCATACAGATTATAGTAAGCAAAAGAGCTTTAAGCTTGTAAAAGGAACAGGGGATATTTTTATATAACAGGAGGTATAACGATGTCTAGTGAAATCAAGACAATAGGTGTATTGACAAGTGGGGGGGATGCACCGGGAATGAATGCTGCTATTCGTGCAGTGGTAAGAAAAGGTCTGACAAATGGTGTGAAAGTGAAGGGAATTAAGCGCGGTTACATGGGACTTCTCAATGAAGAAATTGTTGATATGGAAGCGCACAGTGTAGCAGACATTATCCAAAAGGGCGGTACAATTCTTGGCACAGCAAGATGTCTTGAATTTAAGGAAGAGAATATACAACAGATGGCAGTAGAAATATGCCGTAAGCATGGAATTGATGGACTTGTTGTAATTGGAGGAGACGGGTCTTATAGAGGAGCACAAGGACTTGCAAGACATGGCATTAATACAGTTGGTGTGCCCGGAACGATAGACCTTGACATTGCATGTACCGAGTATACAATTGGATTTGATACAGCGATCAATACTGCGATGGAGGCAATCGATAAAGTAAGAGATACGTCCTCTTCTCATGAGCGGTGTTCTATTATTGAGGTTATGGGAAGACATGCTGGGTACATTGCACTCTGGACTGGTGTAGCAAATGGCGCAGAAGATATCCTGATTCCAGAAAAATATAATTATGATGAACAAGAATTGATTAACAATATTGTTAGAAGTAGAAAAAAAGGAAAAACACATCATCTTATTGTCAATGCAGAAGGTATTGGTCACTCTACATCGATGGCAAAGAGAATTGAGGCAGCTACAGGAATTGAAACAAGAGCTACGATTCTTGGTTATTTGCAGCGTGGAGGCAATCCAACCTGTAAGGATAGATTTTATGCTTCGATAATGGGAGCATATGCAGCAGATATTCTTTGCGATGGCAAATCAAATAGAGTAGTGGCATATAAGCATGGTTCCTTTGTGGATTATGACATTGAGGAAGCACTGAATATGAGAAAAGGAATAGACGAATATCAGTTCGATATTTGCCGGAAATTATCGAGGTAAGGTAGCGTTTAGAGAGGAAACAAAAGCCAAACACAAGAACGTGTTTGGTTTTTTTATGCACACGGACGCGGAAAGGAATTGTGCAGCGAAGGCTGCCCGCGTCCGGCGCGCGAGTAGGAAAGATGAATCTTTTCTACTCGATTGCACAGACCCGTGCAGAGGAAATAAGCCGCTAAGGCGGCGCACGGGTCGCGCGCAAGTAGGGGGAATATGAATCTTTTCTACTCGATTGCACAGGAGTGTTTATAAAAAAGTTGTCAATAGAGTTGACAGACATTTGACAGTTTTTGCACTATAATGGTTTATACCTTATAAGAGATTTTTTGAAATTTTTTGCGCAACAGATTATTTCATAACTCAAACTTCGCACTTGAATAAGTGCCTATGCACCTTGAAAATTCAAT